>NZ_JBFRLK010000049.1:0-103073 GCF_041469805.1 Vibrio sp. 10N.286.48.C11
CTTAAGTGAACGGCATTACCACCTAACGGCAGCCTTTCAATGTTTATCTAGTCAGTAATCGGATTACTAAGCTAGTTGAGCCTTAAGGTGCTCGATAACCGTGTCCATTGCGATAGCTTCTTTATCACCAGTACGACGGTTTTTGTATTCGAAGTTACCTTCGTCCATGCTGCGATCGCCGATAACGATAGTGTGAGGGATACCCACAAGCTCGATATCTTTAAACATAACACCAGGGCGCTCTTTACGGTCATCGAATAAAACTTCGATACCCATAGCTGTTAATTCAGCGTATAGCTTCTCAGCTGCTTCTTTAACGCGCTCCGATTTGTGCATGTTCATTGGTACGATAGCAACTTGGAACGGCGCTAGTGCGTCTGGCCAAGTGATACCGAATTTATCGTGGTTTTGCTCGATAGCAGATGCAACAACACGTGAAACACCGATACCGTAACAACCCATTTCTAGGATTACGCTCTTACCATCAGGACCAAGCACGTTACAGTTCATTGCTTTAGAGTAAGTATTACCTAGTTGGAAGATGTGACCAACTTCGATACCACGCTTAAGTTGGATAGTACCTTGACCACATGGGCTAAGGTCGCCTTCAACAACGTTACGTAGGTCTTCAACTTGAGCAAGCTCAACGTCACGACCCCAGTTGATGCCGAAGTAGTGCTTACCATCTACGTTTGCGCCAGCGCCGAAGTCACTCATTACAGCAACAGAGCGGTCAACGATGAATGGTAGCTCTAGGCCAACAGGTCCAAGTGAACCAGGACCTGCACCAACAAGTGCGCGGATTTCTTCTTCAGAAGCCATCTCTAGCGGAGAAGCAACCTGTGGAAGGTTTTCTGCTTTCACTTCGTTAAGCTCGTGGTCACCACGGATGATTAGAGCAATAATATCTGCTTCTACTTCATCAGATGCTTTAACGAATAGAGTCTTAACTGTCTTCTCGATTGCTAGACCGTGCTGCTCTACAAGTTCTGCGATTGTTTTTGCGTTTGGCGTATCAACCAATTCCATCTCTTGAGTAGGCGCTGCAACTTCTTCAGTAGGAGCTAGTGCTTCTGCTTTCTCGATGTTCGCTGCGTAATCAGATTCAGAAGAGAATGCGATTAGGTCTTCGCCGCTTTCAGCAAGAACGTGGAACTCTTGAGAGCCGCTGCCGCCGATTGCGCCAGAGTCTGCTAATACCGGGCGGTATTCAAGGCCCATGCGGTCGAATGCTTTACAGTAAGCATCGTGCATCGCTTGGTAAGACTTTTCTAAGCCTTCTTTGTCGATATCAAAGCTGTACGCATCCATCATAGAGAATTCACGTGCACGCATTACGCCAAAACGAGGGCGGCGCTCATCACGGAATTTAGTCTGGATTTGGTACAGATTTAGAGGTAGCTGTTTGTAAGAGCTGATCTCGTTACGTACTAGACTCGTTACCACTTCTTCAGCTGTTGGGCTAAGAACAAATGGACGAGAGTGACGGTCTGTGAAACGAAGTAGCTCAGGCCCCATCTTTTCAGAACGGCCAGTCTCTTCCCAAAGCTCAAACGGTTGAACTACGGGCATCAAGATTTCAACGGCACCTGCATTATCGATCTCTTGGCGAACGATATTTTCGACTTTACGCAGTACACGTAGACCAGTAGGTAGCCAAGTATATAAACCTGAAGCTAGCTTACGGATCATACCTGCACGTAGCATCAGCTGGTGGCTGATAACTTCTGCGTCGTTTGGAGTCTCTTTCAGAGTAGAAAGAAGGTAGTTACTGGTACGCATTCTATGGTATCCGTTTCATCATTGATAAAAGAAAACTTGCTGTCGTTCGTAACCACAGCAAATCTGATATAGCCGCATATAATATCAGCCTATTTGGGATCTCAAAAGCGTTCAATGTCAGTTACATTGATGAAAAGCGTTTCAACCACGAATTTCACGTTAAGATTGAACAAATTTACCGCATATTCCTTGTTGTCAGGCTTGCCTTTTTTATAGGCAGGTCGCGGATCTTGGCCTAATACTTCTTTGATCACCTGAATGATATGGCGCGCTTGTGGATGGCTTGCGAGCTTACTTTGAGCTTGCTGCGAAAAGTTAACGTCGAGCACTTCTGGTTCATCGGCGGCAAACCCTCCCAATGCATCCGGAATCGAATCTGAATAGGGGATATAAGGCTTGATGTCGATGATCGGTGTACCGTCTACTAAGTCGACGCTGCCGAGATCCAACCAAGTCTGTCCTTTCTCTTGAGACACACCTTTTAGTTCAACCGCAGACATGCCAATTCCATTTGGTCTGAATGTGGCACGTGACGCGAATACACCAATACGTTCATTCCCGCCAAGGCGAGGTGGCCTCACAGTTGGTTTCCAGCCTGCTTCAAGGTTCTTGTCGAACAGAAATAGTAACCAAACATGGCTAAATTGCTCTATATCACGAACAGACTCAAGGCAGTTTGCTGCATCAACCAATCTGACTCTTGAGGTGGATGTGGGTACCAACCTGGGCTGCCTTGGCACAGCGAACTTCTCTTTATAAGGAGACTCAATAAAGCCAACAGGTTCAATTGTGTACATAGTTGGGTGTTCTCTGATTACGATTAAGACGGAAAAATATCATAAAATCGCTTGTTTTTCTTTTGATAACAATTGTCACTTGTAGTGTTATAACATATCAAGTTGGTTATTTAAGGGGAATACAATGAAACCGAATATCCATCCAGATTACCGTCCCGTGGTTTTTCATGACACCAGTGTCGATGAGTACTTCTTAATCGGCTCAACGCTAAAAACAGACCGTACTATCGAATGGGAAGTCGGCAATACTTGCCCTTACTTCACGATTGAGGTGTCGCCAAAGTCGCATCCTTTCTATACGGGCAAACAACGAGTGCTACATAAAGAGGGACGCGTTGCGAACTTCACTCGTCGTTTTGGTCAATTAGGTAAGGGAGCTAAATAATGAAAGTTGTTAAATCACTTAAAAGTGCGAAAAGCCGTCACCCTGATTGCCAGATAGTTAAGCGTAGAGGGCGTCACTATGTGATCTGTAAATCCAATCCAAGATTTAAAGCGGTTCAAAAATAACCGTCAATATGATGTGACATGTGTGTAAAAACGAGGGGAAAGTCAAACTTCATTCATTTGTCTGTTTTTCTTTTCCTTCGAGAGGAACTTAACCGGATATCGAGTGTGTATTTAACGTACGATGTGTTTTATTTTCAAGTGAATCAATGGGTTATATTGTGAGTTATATTTCTAGTGAATGCGTTGTTGTAAATTATAAATCTAGTTTTTGTGTTTAATATAGATTTATTTGCTAATTAATTGTTCAAATAGAGTTAAAAGTCGTCGTTTGTTACACACTTTGTAACATTTTGAATTTCTAATTGATATTTTTGTCGCGTACCCTTCGCTGGCAATTTGAACATCTTTGTCACAATTGCACAGGAATAACTACACAAGGAGGGAACAGATGAGTTCATCTGCTTCAATAAAAAACAACGCACCAAAAAAACCTATTTTCACACGCTTTTTAGACAGCGTTGAATATTTGGGGAACCTTTTACCCCACCCAATCACTCTTTTTGCTATCTTCTGTGTCGCAATCCTAGTTTCTTCAGGTATTGCTGGTTACTTTGAAGTGTCTGTCATGGACCCTCGCCCTGAAGGTGCTAGTGGTCGTGCTGCTGATGGTATGATCCACGTTGTAAGCTTACTTAATGCTGAAGGCTTACAACTCATCGTAACGAATCTAGTTTCGAACTTTGTTGGCTTTGCGCCACTTGGTACTGTACTTGTTGCAATGCTAGGTGTTGCGATTGCTGAGCACTCAGGTCTATTATCTGCGGCAATGCGCGGCATGGTAATGGGCGCATCTCAGCGCATGGTTACTGTAACCGTGGTATTTGCCGGTATTATCTCTAACACGGCTTCAGAGCTGGGTTACGTAGTACTTATCCCTCTTGCAGCAATGCTTTTCCACTCATTGGGTCGTCACCCATTAGCAGGTCTAGCGGCAGCATTTGCTGGTGTATCTGGTGGTTATTCTGCAAATCTACTTATCGGTACGGTTGATCCACTGCTTTCTGGTATCACAGAAACAGCAGCACAAATGCTTGATCCATCTTACTCTGTTGGCCCTGAATCAAACTGGTACTTCATGTTTATTTCGACCTTCTTTATCTCGATTGCCGGCGCATTGGTAACAGAGAAGATTGTTGAACCTAAACTGGGTAAATACAATGTCGAAGACGCGTCTGAAGATCTTTCAAATGACTCAATGGGTAAGCTTACTGCTATTGAGAAGAAAGGCCTTAGATTGGCGGGTGTCGCTGTATTAATCGTGAGTGCGCTTTTAGCTTGGACTGTTGTTCCTGCTGACGGTGTTCTACGTTCAGAGGCGGGCACGATTTCAGGCTCTCCATTCCTGAAAAGTATCGTCGCGTTTATCTTTGTATTCTTTGCTATTCCTGGTTTTGTTTACGGCAAAATTACCGGTTCAATGAAGAATGACCGTGATGTGATTAATGCAATGGCAACGTCGATGTCTTCAATGGGCATGTACATCGTTCTTGTATTCTTTGCTGCACAGTTTGTTGCTTTCTTTAAGTGGACGAACTTTGGTCAAGTGGTTGCTGTAGGCGGCGCAACATTCCTTCAGGATATCGGCCTAACGGGTCCAATGTTGTTCTTCGCATTCATCCTAATGTGTGGTTTCATTAACCTGATGATCGGTTCAGCTTCTGCACAGTGGGCAGTAACAGCGCCAATCTTCGTTCCAATGCTAATGCTAGTAGGCTACGCACCTGAAACGATTCAAGCGGCTTACCGTATCGGTGATTCAACAACCAACATCATTACACCAATGATGAGCTACTTTGGTCTTATCCTAGCTGTAGCGACGCGTTACATGAAGAACCTAGGTATCGGTACTCTGATTGCAACTATGCTTCCATACTCAATCGTATTCTTGGTTGGTTGGAGCTTAATGTTCTACGTTTGGGTATTCGTATTTGGCCTACCAGTAGGTCCAGGTGCTGCAACGTACTACACGCCTTAGTTGTAGAGTAGGGGAAACCTTCTTCTAATTGATATTAAAAAAACCTGCATTGTTTGCAGGTTTTTTGATTTTTTATGGAGAGATAGAACTAGGTTAAGCTCGGATGAGCCAGCTAGCGTTTGGCTAGAATTCTATCTAAGTGGTTGGCAAACTCACGACGGTCGGTTTGAGAAAGGGCACTTGGTCCACCCGTTTGGATGCCACTTGAGCGCATGGTATCCATAAAGTCACGAATGTTCAGACGCGCTTTAATGGTCTCTTTGGTGTAAAGCTCACCACGAGAGCTGAGTGCTTGCCCACCTTTAGTGATCACTTCGTCAGCCAGAGGGATATCGGATGTAATCACAAGATCGCCGGGTTCAGTGCGCTTTACGATTTCATCATCAGCAATATCAAACCCGCTTGGCACTTGAATTGAGTGAATGTTATTGCGTTTAGGAACGGGAACCAGATGGTTTGCCACAAAGGTACATTCAACCCCTGTGCGCTCAGCTGCGCGTACGATTGTTTCTCGGATAACCTTTGGACAAGCGTCCGCATCAACCCATATCTTCATAGTGTTCTAATTTCTCTGTTAGCTTATTTATCGGTCAACTTATTGCTCAGTTGCCTTATTGATCAGTTAGTTTAGCTTCAAGCATGGCAACGCGAGCAGTGAGTTCAAGGATTTGCTTTTCCAGTTGGCTAACACGATCAAGTGCTGGCTCTTCTTGTGTCGCGACTTCAACTTTAGGAACACGATTTGCGCTTTTCCAGCTCTTGATGGTCGTGATTAAAGCGGGCATCGGAACGGATGTGCTCATACGAGCCTTAACTAAAGCAACTGTCGGCTCTTTCCCTTGCGCTTGCAGTCCTTCAAGCACTGATTTCAACTCTTCAGAAACATCTTTTGTCAGCATGTTGATCTCCATTTTTAGTCTTTAGTCATTTTACTCGCTCTGGTGAATGATAGCGAATCATAAAACCGCCCATGGCTTGTAAGAGATCTCTTACAAAGGTTGTGAGATAACACGAATACATCGCTAGAGAGATTGATGTGCACATGGTTAAGGTGTTGAATTTTAATTGTTTTATATAATTAACAACTTTCTTGAATTCAAAATGTGATGCAAATCTATTGTCCGAAATCCTAAATCGCGTAAATTAAACCTTGTCGGAAGGATTCTGACACGGAACAGGAAAGCACCAAGGATTTGGTTATCTTCAGGATGAAGATTTGGTTACTTAGGATTGAGTGATCAAGCATGGAGCGTAAGGACATTGTAGGGATACAGTCAGTTAACAGGAAGTTAGCTGCAACGGAATGACAATGGACACCTTTAGGATTAAAGGGTTGGATTAGCATCAGGACGATGTAAAGGACACCGCTCACGGAACAAGTGATGTGCGCTAACTAGGATTGTTAGCTTTCAGGATGATTGGACACCGCTAGGACGGCGAAGTAAAGGAAAGAGCTGAAGGATTACAGCCACTATTATGGATGATGCATGGAGCATTAATTAGTAGCCGGACTGCTGCGAGTAAGACCCTAGCCCTGACACTTCGGTGTCGGGGCTTTTCTTTTCCTAAGGCTTTTTCTCTATCTAGGGGCTCTCTTTAATTCAGGAGCTTTTATCTAAGCACGCGACATCTGCTTTTCTGCTAATGGTCAACACAAGGAGTGTTTTATGACGATAGCAACCTCAAGAACGCTGTTGGTACCTTATACCGAGCAGTTAGAACATGACTTTATCAAGTTGAATTGCTGCCCCATCAATCGTGCTGAAATGAACGGGCCGCATTCTATTGCCTCTGCAAAACACCTATTTCAAGAAATACTGAACGACAACGTTGGTTTTTGCCGAGCCATTATCCACAACCAAACCCGCGAATACCTCGGGCATTTGTTTGTTTCGTCTGAAGAAGGGAAGCATGAACTGGGATTTATTCTGGACAAGGAGTTTTGGAATCAAGGCCTTGCTAGTGAAGTGCTAAAACCTTTCTTTAGTTTGGTTTGTTTTGAAGAACACCTAACGAATGTTGTCGCGACCGTTAATGTTGGTCATAACCCATCAATTAAGTTACTTGAAAAGTTAGGCTTTGCATTTAAAGAGACCAAACAAGATCAGTTTGGCCCTTATCATGAATATAGTTATACCGCGTATTGCGACGTTACATTCTATGAGGCTGTAGCTCAAACCGCATAGAACGGAAGCCCACCATGGTCAGTTTCCCTTGGTACAGGTCATCACCTAACGCTGAAAACTCAAATTGATACACGGTGTGCCAGCGCCAAATGGTGGTGAGCTCATGGCGCATCTTAAGTTTATGACCACTAAAGGCAACACTTAATAGCTGTAAGTCGAGCTCTTTACATTTTCTCGCAATGGCAGCTTTCGCAAGCTCGGATTGCCTGCGCTGTTGCCAAAACAGAAAGCAAAAGAAGCACAGCATCAAAATAGCCAATAAGTTATCTATCATTTAATCCATACTTCCTTTTATCTCTCTATTCCGTTCGTGATTTGAGCTTTTTGTTATGAGCTACTGAGCTGTTCTGTCTGGTATCTATTGCGACTTAGCCGCTTGTTGTAATTCTACAAGTGCATTGGCGAGTTCTGGTGATGGGTTCGAGTTCAATAATGGTAAAAATACCATTCTCAGTGTCGGAATCATCACTAAATCTGCAAATAACTGATTGAACAAGTTTTGGTTGCCCGTTTGTGCGAGACGCAGCAAGAACTGCTCAGCAATCGCAGGATCTTGCAGTGCGTGCCAGCTGCGACCAGCCAAACCAATCAATACTTCTTGGTGGCTTAAGCGCGGGCTAGCCAGAACTTGGTTAATTACGGCGTTGGTTGTGCTTTGCTCTGCGCCAGAAAGGGCACGTACCAGTGCTGACAGTAAGAACAGATCTGGCTCTTGACTGTTAATCTCATTCTCTGCCATTTCTTGTAAGCGTTGAGCGAGCTTGTCATTGATTTGCGTATGCTCAAGCGCCCCGAGAGTCGCGTATAGAGGTTCTGAAGGCAGCTTATTCAATGCTTTGCGAATCGCGACACCATTTTGTTGGCTGCCTAAACGAGCACACATATCAGTGATGCCTTGTAGGCCAACGGTTTTCCAGTTGTCCCAGCCTAGATCGCCTGTGAAGTAGTGTTGAGCGTGTTCGTAGTATTGGCTCGTTGCAAGGTCTAAACCTGCTCTTACTTGGCTATGGAACACGGCCATTTTGTCTTCTGAAGGCTTGAAGGTATATGGGTTGTTTGACAGCTTTTGTTGTTGCTCTTCGCTGATCTCACCGTTCAAACGTGTGCCCATCGCTTCGATAACAAACTTAAGGAAATTGCCGACATCACCTTGATGTAATAGGCCTCTTTCGTCCAGTTTGAATTTTAGGAACCAGATCCAAGGTTGCTTGTGTTCGTTCCAGTAACTAATCGCTAAGTGAGCTTGTTTCTGAAGTGGAAATGGGTACGGCTGTTTCCCTTGCTCAACATCAGAGAATAAGGTGTTGTCGATCTTCTGAATACGGCGACCTAGGTCGTAGATATCGTACTGGCAACCGCTATTCTTTAGTAACTGAGTGAGCGTGTGAATCGTTTCCATAGTAATAAAGCTCCTAACTTTCTTTCCTAAATAGATGGTACTCTATGCCCCAATTTCAAGGTCACTAGATAAATAACTTGGTGAAAAATGACAGCAGCCACAAAGTTACCTCTTTTACTTCAACAACTAGAAGAACAAATGCGCCAATGTTCGCTATGGAGCACGCTTCCGCCTTCGGATGAAGCTCTGGCGAGCGTTGAACCTTTCGGGATTGATTCGTTACAACCGGAAGAGTGGTTGCAGTGGATCTTTATCGTTAAGATCAACGCAATGATGGATGCCCAAATGAGCCTACCGAAAGGCTTTGCTATCCATCCTTATTTTGGTGAAGTGTGGAAAAATGAGGCAGACAAAGTCGAACTGCTAGTGACAATTCAGAGCATTGATGAGGTATGTGCGTAATGTTAGAGATCATTTATCAAGATGAGTACTTTGTCGCGGTGAATAAGCCCGCTGGCATGCTAGTGCATCGTTCATGGTTGGATAAACACGAAACGCAATTTGTTATGCAGACATTGCGCGATCAAATTGGTCAGCATGTATTTCCATTACACCGCTTAGACAGACCGACATCGGGTGTGTTGGTGTTTGCGTTGTCGAGTGAGGTTGCTTCACAGGTGATGCCAATGTTCGCTAATCATGAGATGCAAAAAACCTATCATGCGATTGTCCGTGGTTGGATAGAAGAGGGCGATACGCTCGATTATGCACTTAAGGTTGAGCTGGATAAGATCGCAGATAAGTTCGCGAAAGAAGACAAAGAAGCGCAAGAGGCAGTGACAGTCTATGAACCGCTAGCAAAAGTAGAAGTGCCATATTCAACAGGACGCTTTCCTACGAGCCGCTACTGCTTGGTTGAGATGATGCCAAAGACAGGTCGCAAACATCAGCTGCGTCGTCACATGGCTCATCTAAGACATCCGATTGTCGGTGATACTTCACATGGTGATGGTAAGCACAATCGACTGTTCCGTGATGATTTAGATTCGCATCGTTTGTTGTTGCACGCTTCTGAGCTTCGCTTTATCCATCCTTTCACAAAAGAAGAGTTGGTGATGAAGGCCAACCTTGATGAAACTTGGCTAAGGTTGTTTGAAACCTTTGAGTGGGATACTAACTTAATCGATGCTCAAACTTGCTTGTCTAAGTAAGTCTCGCGTGTTTAGGCAATCTCCAGTCTAAGTGAATAGAGAAAATAGAATAAAAAACAAAGGGCTGATAGTGATATCAGCCCTTTTTGTATCTGTATAACCTTAACGGCATAACTAATGTTGGTTAGTTAACAGTAATAGTTAGTCGCGGGATCATTTTAGCTTTTCTAGATCAGCTTCGATCTCAGCGATCTTGCTTGATACCACTTTCTCTAGATGGCGTAAGTCGGTAAGGATCTTCTGCTTCACATCCACCTCAGCCGTTGGCGTCGGTTTGGTGATTTTGTTGAGTTCATCAATCACAAGAGTGAGGTTGCGGTTAATCTCAGTCACTTCTTTGTATTGATTATTGCCACCGCTAACAAGCACACTTTTTACTTGTCGTGGGTACTTAAATTTAACGCTTTTCGCGAACAGTTCACCTTTCTGCTTACGAAAGTAAATCTTCAGGATATCTTTGTGCGCTTCTTGGCGAAGGGAGTAACGTTCAATCTGTTTAGGTTCGTGGATACCTAAGCCAGTGAGGTTTGGATACATAAGCGACCTCTAGGTTATGAATGTAATACTTTTATGTAATTGACTTGATCAATGTAGCAGCCTAACGACGAGCTAGATAGTTGATATCTGTGAATTGATTGTAAGTTGTGGGCAAGATCGCTCTCTATCTTTGCCCACACTTATTTGGTTATTAAACCTGCTTTTAGACTGAATTCGCTTTCTAAGGTGCGAGTTCAGAAACGTGCTCGGTTAATCGTTCTCTTAGCGCCTGCTCTTGCTCTTCAGACAGTCTTCCCCCGGCTTCACTGGTCAGAATAAACAAATCCTCTGCTCGCTCACCTATGGTGGTGATTTTGGCACCGTGCAAGTTGATGTCTAGCTCCGCAAAGGTTGCACCGACTTGAGCCAATAACCCCGGCGTATCGAGCGCTCTTAACTCCATCAAGGTGCGCTTTTTGCTCTTGGTTGGTAGGAACTCAACTAAGGTTTTGACCTTAAAGTGCTGCAAGTTACGTGGCGTGCGACGCGTCTTAATCTTAGTCGGGCGGCCATCAGTCAATACATGAGTCAGATGTTTAGCAACGGCTTTGTGTCTTGCTTCATCAATCGCTTCGCCGTGCTGGTCTAGTACGATAAAGGTATCCAAAACATGACCATCTTTGCTAACCATGACCTGCGCGTCATGAACGTTAAAGTTACGTCTGTCGAGTTCGGCAACCACGGTCGCAAACAGTGCTGCTTGGTCTTTACAATAAACGAACACTTCTGTGCCACCGCGCGTCGCTTTCTTACTGATCAGCACTAACGGTTGGCTTGGGTCTTCTAGGCGAAGTAAGTGCTCACAGTGCCAAGCGATTTGTTTATGTGTGTGACGCAAGAAATAATCGGCCTTAAAGCGTTGCCACAACACTTCAATCTCACGAGCGGTGAAGCCTTCTTTACGCAGCAGTGCTGATGCCATTTGTTGGTTGTGACGAATACGGTCTCTGACATCGACAGGGTTTTCCAAGCCGCGGCGCAGTGCTCGCTGCGTTGAGTGGAACAGCTCAGCTAACAGGGTTCGTTTCCAACTGTTCCATAGCTCAGGGTTAGTCGCACAGATATCGGCAACGGTTAAACAAACCAGTAGCTCGAGTGACTCTTCATCACGCACTTTTTTGGCGAATTCGGTGATCACATCTGGGTCGTAGATATCACGACGTTGAGCCGTTACTGACATCAATAGGTGATTTTGTACCAACCACGCGACTTGTTTGGCTTCAGGCTTCGATAGCCCGTGTTCAATACAGAAAGAGTAAGCGTCAACCGCACCTATCTCAGAGTGGTCTCCGCCGCGGCCTTTGCCGATGTCATGGAAGATAGCGGCAAGGATCAGCAACTCTTTCTTCTGTACTCGAGGATAGACTTCACAGCAGATAGGGTGCTTATCGTGGTTTTCGATTTGACCAAAGCGGTTGATGTGCTTGAGCAGGCGGATACTGTGCTCATCCACGGTGTAAACATGGAATAGGTCAAACTGCATCTGACCAACGATCTGGCTCCACTGCGGTAAGTACGCAGAGAGCACGCCCAGTTTGTGCATTAAGCTAAAGGCTTTGTGCAGGGCATTAGGGTGGCGAACTAGATCCATGAACTTGTCACGAGCTTCAGGAATGGTATGCAGGAATCGGTTCAATCGACGGCGTGCCGTACGCAGTTGTCGCAATGTTGGTGGACTTACCCCTTCGATAGTCGAGTCATTGGCGATATGGATGAACATATCGAGAATGGTTTCTGGTCTTGCTTGGAATAGGGCAGGCTTGCGCGCTTCGATCAACGAACCTCGACGTTGGAAATCACTATCGAGAATTTCAGCGTCTTGGGTTTGACCGCCATTGATGATCGCTTGATCGAACAGCTTAAGCAGCATCTTATTCAGTTCAGCAACACGACGAAGGGTTCGGTAGAACTCTTTCATCATCATCTCAACACCACGGTTTCCTTCACCCGTATAACCCAGATGTTCAGCGACTTGAGCTTGATGCGCGAACGTTAAACGGTTGTCGTAACGGCGCAGTTCAATATGCAATGCAAAGCGAACACGCCATAAAAAATCTTGGCACTCAACGAGCTCACGATATTCAGCATCGGTCAGAAAGCCGTATTTGCTCATCTCTAACAAAGAGGTCGCGCCGAAGTGGCGACGCGCAACCCAGCTCAGGGTATGGATGTCTCTGAGCCCTCCCGGAGTCGATTTGATGTCCGGTTCTAAATTATAGGTGGTGTCGTGGTAGCGAGCATGACGCTCTCTCTGTTCTTGAATCTTGGCTTTGTAAAACGTCTCACTTGGCCAAAATGAATCGGAATGAATCTTCAGTTTTAGTTCTTGGAAAGTGTCTTCACTACCACATAACAATCGCGACTCTTGTAGGTTGGTCGCGACGGTTAAATCATCGGTGCCGATATCGAGACACTCAGTAATAGTTCGCACAGCATGGCCAACTTCGAGCTTTAAATCCCAAAGTAGAGTAATGAATTGACTGACCTTTTCACCAAGAGCTGGTGGTAGTGTTTTTTGCGAGACAATGAGAATATCAATGTCAGACAAAGGATGCAGTTCGCCACGACCATAACCACCCACTGCGACAAGTGAAATATGAGGCAGTTTGTTGAATCCGAAATTTTCCCACAAACGATTGAGAAGTAAATCCATGTATTCGGAGCGCAGTAGAACCAAATCGGTGACGGGATGGTGGTTCAGAAATTCATTTTTTTGATACTGCGTGAAGATCTCGAGCTGATTTTTTAATTCGCAGATTTCAATTTGTTCGTCATTGAACGTAAGAGGGCATTGATAAGGCATAGTCTGCTATCCGTGCAAGCAAATGAGAATAGTAAACAATTTAACAGAAGCTGATGGAAAATCGAAATTGAGTGGATAAAAAATATCCTCGACAATGCGAGGATATTTTTAAAAGGCTGATGCGCTCAGTTCGGTGAACTAAGCGTTCTTCATGATACGTGGGATTGTATCATCGCTGCGCAGTGTTAGTACTTCACAACCAGTATCAGTTACAACCAGAGTGTGCTCCCATTGAGCCGAGTTCTTGCTGTCTGCTGTGTATACTGTCCAGCTATCTTCGTCATCAAGACGACAGCCAAACTTACCCGCGTTGATCATTGGCTCGATAGTGAAGCACATGCCTGCTTTTAGCACGGTGCGATCGCTGTTCTTGTAGTGAACTACTTGTGGATCTTCGTGGAATTCAGAACCAATGCCGTGACCACAGTAATCTTTAACAATAGAGAACTTAGCGCGTGGGTTGTTCTTGTTGTTTGTTTTGATGTACTTCTCGATAGCAGTACCGATTTGACCAAGTTGAACACCTGGCTTAACTTGGCGCATGCCTTCGTAAAGTGCTTCTTGAGCCACCATGCACAGACGCTTGTTTGCAGGTGAAACCTCACCCACTAGGAACATCTTAGAGGTGTCACCGTGGTAGCCTTGAGGGCGAGTACTAAGATCGGCATTTGCGTCATCAGGGATGATAACTGTGATATCAACGTTCAGAATGTCGCCATCTTTGAGTACCGCAGGTTTGAATTGACCTGTGCTACCCGTCTCGTCTTGTGACGCGGGAATGCCGTGACACACAATATGATTGATAGACGTACAGATAGACTTAGGGAAACCGTGGTAATCGAGTGGCGCAGAGTATGCACCTCTTTCTAGAGCGTACTCATGACAAAGCGTATTGAGCTCTTCCGTCGTGGTACCCACTTGGATGTGAGGTTCGATCATCTCAATAATGTCAGCGGCCAGCTTGCCGGCGACGCGCATTTTTTCAATTTCTTCAGCAGTTTTAATTTTTACAGCCATTGCATATCTCTTAATTTGGTAGCACCTAAGTGTGCATATTGGGGCTATTCTATCAGTGCAGCAATTTAGCGCAACATTACCATGTCCGTACAATACTGGAGGATACTGTTAACGTGATTAAATAATGTTCGGTTAACAGATGCAGAACCTGCTTGATATAGACACTATTTTATAGAGAAAATTTACCTTTAGAGATCAGTATAGCAGTCGCCATTTTTAGAATTTTTTCTAGCCATAGATAGACAAAATATGGTATAAAGCGCGCCGGACATCAGGACTGTTTTCTCCAATTGGCGAAACAAGCTTTATGTCCACTAACTTATTTCTTTAAATCACACACATTCCGACACATGTTCCGGGGTGCCTCAACAACACAGATAACGGCTGAAAAGTGGTTAGTTGTTAGGGGTCGGATTCATGGGGGATGTGGAGGCCTAACCCCATAGAGGATTTTAAAATGGCAACTGTATCAATGCGCGATATGCTTAAAGCTGGTGTTCACTTCGGTCACCAAACTCGTTACTGGAACCCAAAAATGAAGCCATTCATCTTTGGTGCTCGTAACAAAGTACATATCATCAACCTAGAAAAAACTGTACCAATGTTCAACGAAGCTCTAGCAGAAATCGCTAAAGTTGGTGAGAAGAAAGGTAAAGTTCTTTTCGTTGGTACTAAGCGCGCTGCATCTGAAGCTGTTAAAGAAGCTGCTGTAAACAGCAACCAGTTCTACGTTAACAACCGCTGGTTAGGCGGTATGCTAACGAACTACAAAACTGTTCGTCAGTCTATCAAGCGTCTGAAAGAACTTGAAGCGCAAGCTCAAGACGGTACTTTCGACAAGCTAACTAAGAAAGAAGCTCTAATGCGCACTCGTGAAATGGAGAAGCTAGAGAAGTCTCTTGGTGGTATCAAGAACATGGGCGGCCTACCAGACGCTCTATTCGTAATCGATGCTGATCACGAACACATCGCAGTTAAAGAAGCAAACAACCTAGGTATCCCAGTTTACGCTGTAGTTGATACTAACTCTAACCCAGACGGCGTTGACTTCGTTATCCCAGGTAACGACGATGCAATCCGTGCAGTACAGCTTTACCTAAACGCTGCTGCAGACGCGGTTAAAGAAGGTCGTAACAAAGACGTTGCTGCTGTAGCTGCTGAAAAAGATGGTTTTGTAGAAGCTGAATAATAGCGGCTCTGAATCACGCTTGGCTTAGCTAATATAGATTTTGAAATCTTTATTAAATGTAAGCTAAGTTATAGTTAGATCGGGGGCCTCATTTTGGCCCCTGATTTTTACCTTATTTTCGAATCAACCGAGGAATAGAGAATGGCAACTGTAACTGCTGCTCTAGTTAAAGAACTTCGCGAGCGCACTGGCGCTGGCATGATGGAATGTAAGAAAGCGCTTGTAGAAGCAAACGCTGACATCGAACTAGCAATTGAAAACATGCGTAAATCTGGCGCAGCGAAAGCAGCTAAGAAAGCTGGTAACGTTGCTGCTGAAGGCGCAATCATCATCAAAGAAGAGAACGGTGTAGCTGTTCTTCTTGAAGTTAACTGCCAAACTGACTTCGTAGCAAAAGATGCTAGCTTCACTGCGTTTGCAGAAGAAGTTGCAGCTGCAGCAGTAGCTTCTAAAGCTTCTGTAGAAGAGCTACAAGCACAGTTCGAAGAAACTCGCGTTGCTCTAATTGCTAAAATCGGCGAAAACATCAACATCCGTCGCGTAGCTTACGTTGAAGGTGCTGCACTAGCTTCTTACCGTCACGGTGAGAAAATCGGTGTTGTTGTAGCTGGTGAAGGCGAAGCTGAAACTCTTAAGCACGTTGCTATGCACGTTGCTGCTTCTCGTCCTGAGTTTGTTAACCCAGAAGACGTACCAGCAGACGTAGTTGCTAAAGAGAAAGAAGTTCAAGTTGAAATCGCTATGAACGAAGGCAAGCCTCAAGAGATCGCTGAGAAAATGGTTATCGGCCGTATGAAGAAATTCACGGGCGAAATCTCTCTAACTGGTCAAGCTTTCATCATGGAACCTAAGAAAACTGTTGGCGAAATCCTTAAAGAAAAAGGCGCTGCAGTATCTAACTTCGTACGTCTAGAAGTTGGTGAAGGTATCGAGAAAGCTGCTGAAATGAGCTTCGCTGACGAAGTTGCAGCGGTACAAAAAGGTTAATCCTTAGCGTATTGTTTGAAAAAAGACCGTGGCAAATGCTGCGGTCTTTTTATGAATAGTGAACTATTTTTGAAGGCAACGTTAGTGGTTATGAATGCAAACTGACTTACTCAGTTTTTATCCATGACTGTTAATCATCAACTCTTTGGAAGGTAAACTCCATGACTACGAACCCTAAACCAGTGTATCAACGTATTCTGTTAAAACTTAGCGGTGAAGCGCTACAAGGCGAAGAAGGTTTTGGTATTGACCCAACGATCCTTGATCGTATGGCTCAAGAAGTAAAAGAATTGGTTGAACTAGGCGTTCAAGTTGGTGTTGTTATCGGTGGCGGTAACTTGTTCCGTGGTGCTGGTCTTGCTGAAGCTGGCATGAACCGCGTTGTTGGTGACCACATGGGTATGCTTGCAACGGTAATGAACGGCCTTGCAATGCGTGACGCTCTTCACCGTGCTTACGTAAACGCACGTGTAATGTCTGCAATCCCTCTTAAAGGTGTGTGTGACGACTACAACTGGGCAGATGCAATCAGCCAACTACGTCAAGGTCGCGTTGTGATCTTCTCTGCTGGTACGGGTAACCCATTCTTCACTACGGATTCTGCTGCATGTCTACGTGGTATCGAAATCGAAGCTGACGTAGTTCTAAAAGCGACAAAAGTAGATGGTGTATTTACTTCTGACCCTGTAGCAAACCCAGACGCAGAGTTGTATGATACGTTGTCTTACAACACGGTTCTTGATAAAGAACTTAAAGTAATGGACTTGGCTGCATTTACGCTAGCACGTGATCACAAAATGCCAATCCGTGTATTTAACATGAATAAACCAGGCGCACTACGTCGCGTGGTTATGGGTGAAACTGAAGGTACATTAATCAGCGACGCTGACTAATTTTTCGGGCTTACTGAGGTGTTGTACCTTGGTAAGCTTATCCTTATCACTCCAAATAAAAAGCTTTCTTGAAGAAAGAACATAATCAAGGTGAAATTGTGATTAACGAAATCAAAAAAGACGCTCAAGAGCGCATGGTAAAAAGTGTTGATGCACTAAAAAACAGCCTGCAAAAGATTCGTACAGGCCGTGCGCACCCGAGCCTACTTTCTGGTCTTACTGTTGAGTACTACGGTGCTCCAACGCCTTTGACTCAAGTAGCTAACGTTATCGCTGAAGATGCACGTACACTAGCTATTACAGTGTTTGATAAAACACTGACTCCTCTAGTTGAAAAAGCAATCCTGACATCTGACCTAGGCCTAAACCCTATGTCTGCTGGTACGGTTATCCGTGTTCCACTTCCACCGCTAACGGAAGAGCGTCGTAAAGACCTAGTTAAAATCGTTCGTGGCGAAGCTGAAGGTGGCCGTGTTGCTATCCGTAACATCCGTCGTGACGCGAATGGCGATCTAAAAGCACTTCTTAAAGATAAAGAAATCTCTGAAGATGAAGATCGTAAAGCACAAGACGAAATTCAAAAGCTAACTGACGCTGCGGTTAAGAACGTAGACGAAGTTCTAGCTGTTAAAGAAAAAGAGTTGATGGAAGTTTAATTTTCCATATTCTTTTCTTTCCGGAAAAACGCTGTACTCACGGTGCAGCGTTTTTTTATGCTACTCTGTTCGACTATTAGAATTTGATTCACTCTTTTATGCATAATTCTCAAGCGTTCACAGACTCTCTTCCTAAACACATTGCTATCATTATGGATGGTAATGGTCGCTGGGCAAAAGCTCAGGGCAAGCCTCGCGTCTTTGGCCATAAAAACGGTGTTCAAGCCGTTCGTAAAACTATCTCTTCTGCAGCCAGACTTGGCATCAAAGCCGTTACTCTTTTTGCATTTAGTAGCGAAAACTGGCGTCGTCCTGAAGAAGAAGTCGGTATCTTGATGGAACTGTTTATTTCAGTGCTGTCGAGTGAAGTTAAAAAGCTTCATAAAAATAATCTACAACTTCGTGTTATTGGTGATAAAAGTCGTTTCAATGATCGACTACAAAAGAAGATAGAAGAAGCGGAAGCTTTGACTAGCACCAATACGGGTATGGTTATTAATATTGCAGCTAACTACGGCGGTAAGTGGGATATTCAGCAAGCAATGACCTCTATTGCTCAACAGGTAAAGTCTGGTGATATTAATGTAGATGACATTGATGAAGCTATGATTACACAGCACCTGACAATGGCAGATATTCCTGAAGTCGATCTACTTATCCGTACCAGTGGCGAATGCCGCATTAGTAATTTTATGCTTTGGCAGTTGGCTTACGCCGAAATGTATTTCACTGAACAATTCTGGCCAGACTTTAATGAAGACAGCTTAGTAGAAGCTGTGACTTGGTTTGTTAACCGTGAGCGTCGTTTTGGATGCACCGGTGAGCAAATTAAAGCTCTGATGGACAGTTAATAAGGATTTTTTGGTTTGAAACAACGAATTATTACGGCGTTGATTTTAGCTCCCCTAGTTATTCTAGGTATTTTCGAGTTATCACTTCCTACATTTATTCTTTCACTAGCGGTAATCTCGCTATTGGGTTTTTGGGAGTGGACTCAGTTTGTTGAAAGCAAATCACGTTATGTAGCGTTGATTCCAACGGTTGTGGTAAGTGCTGCAAGTTTTGCTTTTATCCCTTTTGATGCATTTAGCCTTAATAACTTGTCTACTGCTCACTACGCCATTCTAACGATTGGCTCGATTTGGTGGGTAATCGCGAGTGGCATGGCGGTGACTTATCCTAAGTCTATGCCTGCATGGAAAGACTCTTCTCTTCTTCGTCACGCCTTTGGTGTGCTGACTCTGCTGCCATTCTTCTGGAGTGTGGTTATCCTGCGTGCTAACGGTATCGATGCTGATCCTTACCACGGTGCTAAACTGGTGATGTTTGTTTGCTTGCTTGTTTGGGCTGCAGATAGCGGCGCATACTTTTCAGGAAAGAGTTTTGGTAAGCGTAAAATGGCACCAGCGGTAAGCCCTAATAAGACGATTGAAGGTCTTATCGGTGGCATTATTACTGCGGTGATCGTGGCTTGGATCTTTGCTGACTTGTTTGACATCCAATTCACAAGCCCACTTCACATGATTGTTATTACCCTTGTGACCGTTGTTATTTCTGTTCTAGGTGACCTTGTTGAAAGCATGTTTAAGCGTGTTTCTGGGGTGAAAGACAGCAGTAATCTGATTCCTGGTCATGGTGGTATACTAGATAGAATAGATAGCTTAACGGCTGCATTCCCTGTCTTTGCTCTGCTTTATTTAGCATTCTAATAAAAAAGGGCAGTGATTCTGCCCTTTATTACATTTCTACGGTCATATGTGATGCGAAATCTAACTATCCTTGGCGCTACCGGCTCAATTGGTGCAAGTACACTAAAAGTCGTTGAGCAAAACCCAGATCTCTATTCAGTGGTTGCACTGGCTGCAGGCTCGAATGTTGAAAAGATGCTGGCGTTAGTTGAAAAGTGGCAACCAAGCTATGTTGCTATGGCTTGCTCTGATGCAGCGTCTCAACTGACTGAAGTGTTGTCCGTGAGTTACCCTAACGTAAAAGTACTTTCAGGCACTGAAGGCATGTGTCAGGTTGCTTCTCTAGAGGAAGTGGACACGGTAATGGCCGCGATTGTTGGTGCCGCTGGTTTACTTCCTACTATGTCTGCGGTTAAAGCGGGCAAGCGTATCTTGCTTGCAAACAAAGAAGCTTTGGTGATGTCTGGGCAGTTGTTTATCGACGCCGTGGAAAAATACGGTGCAGAGCTGCTTCCTGTCGATAGCGAGCATAATGCTATTTTCCAATGCCTTCCGCAGAACGTACAAACTAACCTAGGCCGCTGTAACCTTGAAGAAAACGGCATTAACCATATTCTTCTGACTGGTTCTGGTGGTCCTTTCCGTTATACCGATGTGGCTGAACTCGAATCAGTGACTCCTGAACGCGCAATTGCACACCCTAACTGGTCTATGGGGCCTAAGATCTCTGTCGATTCTGCGACTATGATGAATAAAGGGCTAGAGTACATTGAAGCGAAATGGCTATTTAATGCTTCTCAGGAGCAGTTAAAGGTCATCATTCACCCGCAGTCTGTGATTCACTCGATGGTTCAGTACAAGGATGGCTCTGTGCTTGCTCAAATGGGCGAACCAGATATGGCAACGCCAATCGCTTTGACGATGTCTTACCCTAATCGTACCGAGGCGGGTGTTAAGCCTTTAGACTTTACTAAAGTGGGTGAGCTTACCTTCTTAGAACCAGATTTCAGTCGTTACCCGTGTTTGAGGTTAGCGATTGAAGCGTGCTACTTAGGTCAGCATGCGACAACAGCCATTAATGCAGCAAACGAGATCGCGGTCGATGCTTTCTTGAACAATCAGGTGAAGTTTACCGATATTGCTGTCATTAACGAACACGTTATGAGCAAAGTATGTGAACAACATAACTCTGAGGGTTTAGATAGCTTGGAAAGCCTTCTCGAGCTCGATAATATGTCTCGTCAAATAGCCATTCAATTTATTAAAGAGCAGCTAGCATGAGTGGAATTCTGTGGAACTTCGCATCTTTTATCGTAGCGCTTGGCATTCTGGTTGCTGTTCATGAGTTTGGACACTTCTGGGTCGCTCGTCGTTGTGGTGTGAAAGTTGAAAAATTCTCGATTGGTTTTGGTAAATCAATCTGGAGTAAAGTGGGCCGTGATGGTACTGAATACAGCTTGTCAGTGATTCCACTGGGCGGCTACGTTAAGATGCTCGATGGTCGTGTTGACGATCTTTCTGAAGATCAACAGCAATACGCTTTCGACAAGAAGCCGCTTTGGAAACGAACGGCGATTGTGGGTGCAGGCCCTGCATTCAACTTTATCTTTGCGGTGTTCGCGTATTGGTTAGTATTTTTGATTGGCGTACCCGCGGTTAAGCCCGTGATTGGTGAAGTCACTCCACAATCTATTGCTGCACAAGCCGGAATTGAAACTGGAATGGAACTTAAATCTATTTCAGGAATCAAAACCGCAGATTGGGAATCAGTCAATATGGGGTTGATATCGCACATTGGTGATCAATCCATGACAGTGACGGTTGCTTCTCAAGACGACATCGGCTTTGAGCAACAAATGACATTGGATATTTCAGACTGGTCGTTCAACCCAGAAACTGAATCTGCAATGACAACGCTGGGCTTTAGACCGTATTCTCCAGAGATATCGACCGTACTGGCTCAAATCATTGATGATGGCGCTGCATACGATGCAGGTCTTGAAGCTGGCGATAAAATTGTTGAGATTAACGGGCAACCTATTGAACAGTGGCAGTCGGTTGTTGAGTTAATTCGTGCTAATCCAATGACATCATTGGACTTGGTCGTATTGCGAAATGGTGCCGAGCAGTCATTGGTTATGACACCAAAAAGTCGAGAGCTTTCTGATGGTTCGACAATCGGCTATGCAGGTATTGCTCCGGAAGTCGCAGAATGGCCAGAAGATTATCGCTTTGAGTTACAATTTGGTGTAATTGAGTCTGTAGGAAAAGCATTTGATAAAACAGGTCAAATCATTGGTTTGACGCTGACAATGCTTAAGAAGCTCATCGTTGGTGATGTTGGCTTAAATAACTTGAGTGGCCCGATTTCAATAGCTAAAGGTGCAGGGACAACCGCCGATTACGGTTTGGTTTACTTCTTAGGCTTTTTGGCTCTGATTAGTGTTAACTTGGGGATTATTAATTTGGTTCCGCTGCCTATGCTTGATGGCGGACATTTGCTCTTTTTCGCTATTGAGGCCGTTACTCGTAAACCGGTGCCTGAAAAAGTTCAGGAAATGGGATACAGAGTGGGAGGTGCAATCCTCTTCTCTTTGATGGCTCTGGCAATATTTAATGATTTTACTCGTCTGTGAATGGTTTCTCACAGGCATTGGTAGTAGCAAGGAATAATTAGAATAAGTATGGCGATTAAGCAAATTCTGTTCGCAAGTCTATTGGCCACTAGTGTGGCTGCGAACGGAGCACAAAACTTTGTGGTTCAAGATATCAAGATCGAAGGTTTACAGCGTGTTGCACTTGGTGCTGCTCTACTGAAAATGCCAGTGCGTATTGGCGATGAAGTGGATGAAAGCGATGTATCTGAGATCATTCGTGCACTGTATGCTTCAGGTAACTTCGAGGACGTTAAAGTACTGCGTGATGAAGGTGTATTGATTGTTCAAGTTCAAGAACGACCGACCATCGCAAGCATCTCATTCTCTGGTAACAAAGCGATTAAAGAAGAACAGCTTCAGCAGAATCTAGATGCGTCTGGTGTTCGTGAAGGTGAAGCTCTTGACCGTACAACGCTGAGTAACATTGAAAAAGGCCTTGAAGATTTTTACTACAGTGTTGGTAAGTACAACGCGACAGTAAAAGCGGTTGTGACACCTCTGCCACGTAACCGTTCTGACCTTAAGTTTGTGTTTACTGAGGGCGTATCCGCTAAGATTCAGCAAATCAACTTTATCGGTAATGAAGTCTTCTCTGACTCTGAACTGCTTAGTCGTTTCAATCTGAATGTTGATGTTGCATGGTGGAATTTCCTTGCGGATGAAAAATACCAAAAGCAAGTATTAGCCGGTGATATCGAAGCGCTGAAATCTTACTACCTTGACCGTGGTTACCTTAAGTTTAAGGTTGACTCTACGCAGGTGGCGATCTCTCCAGACAAAAAAGGTGTTTACATCACGCTTGGCCTCGATGAAGGCGAAGCCTACACCGTTAAAGATGTCTCTTTCCGTGGTGAATTAATCGGTCGTGAGGCTGACTTCGAAGCGTTAGTGCCATTCGAAGACGGCGATACGTACAACGGTTCTTCGGTAACGTCTTTGGAAGAGAACGTAAAACGAATTCTTGGTGAATCTGGCTACGCGTACCCACAAGTTCGCACGATTCCTGAATTTGACGATGAGACCAAAGAAGTGTCGTTGGTTATCAATGTAGAAGCGGGCAGCCGTATCTATGTTCGTGATATTCGATTCACGGGTAACAACTCAACGAAAGACGAAGTACTGCGTCGTGAAATGCGTCAAATGGAAGGCAGCTGGCTTAACTCTAAGTCCATTGATACCGGTAAGAGCCGTCTTAACCGTTTAGGTTTCTTTGAAACGGTTGATGTACAAACAGTGCGTGTTCCTGGCAGTGAAGACCAAGTTGATTTGGTTTACAACGTTAAGGAAGCGAACTCAGGCAGTATCAACTTTGGTGTTGGCTACGGTACTGAATCAGGTGTTAGTTTCCAAGTTGGTTTGCAACAAGATAACTTTGCAGGTTCAGGTAACCGTGTTGGCGTAAGTGCCATGATGAATGATTACCAAAAGAACGTGAGCTTAGACTACCGTGACCCATACTGGAACCTTGATGGTGTGAGCTTAGGCGGTAAGATCTTCTACAACGAATTTGAAGCCTCTGAAGCGGGCATCGTCGACTATACCAACCAAAGTTATGGTACGAGCTTAACCTGGGGTTTCCCTATGGATGAGCTGAACCGCATTGAGTTCGGTGTTGGCTATACGCACAACAAGATCGGTAACGTACCGACTTATATCCAGGTTGAACAGTTTGCGAGAAGTATCGACCAATACGGTGATGAGCACATCTTAACTGATGACTTCGATATCAATATCTCTTGGACGCGTAACAACTTGAACCGTGGTTTCTTCCCAACAGAGGGTAACCACCAACGTGCTTTCGCTAAAATGACGGTACCAGGCTCTGATGCTCAGTACTTCAAAATGCAGTACGATGTAAAACATTACATCCCGCTGACCAAAAAGCATGAGTTCACACTATTGATGCGCGGCCGATTAGGCTATGGTAATGGTTATGGTCAAACAAATGGTAACGATAACTTGTTCCCATTCTACGAGAACTACTACGCAGGTGGTTTTACAACCCTACGTGGTTTTGGCTCTAACTCAGCTGGCCCGAAAGCCGTTTACGGCAGCAGCACAGGTAATAACCCAACCTATGATACCGCTACTGATGATTCAGTGGGTGGTAACGCGGTTGCCTTAGCAAGCTTAGAGTTAATTGTACCAACGCCGTTTGCTTCTGATGAAGCGCGCAGCCAGATTCGAACCAGTGTTTTCTTCGACATGGCAAGTGTATGGGACACAGAGTTCGTAGACCGCGGCGCACCAAATAGTGGCAGCCAGTACTACTACGATTACTCTGACCCAACAAATTACCGTTCATCTTATGGTGCCGCTCTTCAATGGATGTCACCAATGGGCCCACTGGTTTTCTCTCTAGCGAAACCAATTAAAGTTTACGAAGGTGATGATGAAGAGTTCTTCACATTTACCATTGGTAGAACTTTCTAATATTTAAAGGACAATATTTTGAAAAATATGATTAAAGCAGCAGGTTTAGGCCTTGTAGTTCTTAGCTCTTCTTTCTTTGCAACAGCTGCTGAAGCTGCGCAAAAAGTGGGTTATGTAAACACTGCACAAGTATTCCAGGCTCTACCTCAGCGTGAAGTTGTTCTTCAAAAAATGCAGGAAGAGTTCAAAGATAAAGCGGCTGAGCTACAGAGCATTCAAGCTGAAGCTAAAACGAAGATTGAAAAGCTTAAGCGTGATGGCGAGCTACTAGGTCCTGACGAAGTTGAGAAGCTACGTATCGAAGTAGGCCAACTAGACAGCAAGTACAAAATCAAAGCTCAAGCACTAGAAAAAGCAAGCCAACGTCGTGAAGCACAAGAGAAGCAGAAGCTATTCAAAGTGATTCAAGATGCTGTAACGAAAGTTGCAGAGAAAGAAGGCTACGACATGATCGTTGATATTCAAGCTCTGCAATACGGCAAGCCAGAATACAACATCTCTGAGAAAGTAATTAAAGCACTGAAATAAGTTTTATGAAGAATCTGACTTTAGCCGAATTGGCAACGATTACCGGGGGAGAGCTACACGGAGATGGTACAATTACCGTTTCAGCAGTCGCTCCGATGGATAAAGCGCAAGAAGGTAACATTACGTTCCTTTCTAACGTGAAGTACAGCAAGCACCTAGGTGACTGTAAAGCGTCCGCTATTATGGTTAAAGAGAGTGAGCGTGAACTGTGCAAGACTAACGTGATTGTGGTTAATGACCCTTATGTTGCTTTTGCTAAAGTTGCTCAAGCGCTTGATACTACTCCTGCTCCCGCAGCGGCTATTGCTGATTCTGCTTCAATCTCTAGCGAAGCAACCATTGGACAAAATGTGTCTATTGGCGCGAACGCTGTGATTGAGTCTGGTGTAGTACTTAGTGATGATGTGATCATCGGTGCTGGTTGCTTTATTGGTAAAAATGCAAAAATTGGCGCAGGCACTAAGCTGTGGGCTAACGTAAGTGTTTACCATGAAGTTGTGATTGGTGAAGGATGTCTGATCCAATCAAGTACTGTTATTGGCTCTGATGGCTTTGGCTATGCGAACGAGAAAGGTGAGTGGGTTAAGATCCCGCAAGTGGGTTCTGTTCGCATTGGTAACCGCGTAGAAATCGGCGCGTGTACTACCATTGACCGTGGTGCATTAGATGACACAATCATTGAAGATAACGTTATCTTAGATAACCAACTTCAAATTGCTCACAATGTTCACATCGGATATGGTTCTGCTCTTGCGGGTGGTACTATCATCGCAGGCAGCACGACGATAGGTAAGTACTGTATTATTGGTGGCGGCAGTGTGATTAATGGTCACATTGAAATCGTTGATGGCGTTACAATCACCGGTATGGGGATGGTAATGCGCAGCATCACTGAGAAAGGCATGTACTCTTCAGGTATTCCTTTACAGCCAAATAAAGATTGGCGTAAAACAGCAACGCGTGTTCATCGAATTGATGAAATGAACAAGCGTTTGAAAACCGTTGAAAAACTTATCGAGAAGAGCGCGGAATCATAATTCCAGCATTTCTAATAAAAGGCTCGCGTACAGCGAGTCTTTTTCGTTTATAATCCTTCTAATTAAATAAAGAATATATATAGGAATACGACTTTGACTACTGAACAGACAACGATGAACATTACTGAAATTCAGGAACTATTACCTCATCGCTACCCATTCTTAATGGTTGATCGTGTGACTAGCTTTGAAAAAGAAAAAACACTGACTGCGATTAAGAATGTCTCTGTTAACGAACCTCAGTTCACAGGCCACTTCCCACAACTTCCTGTATTCCCAGGCGTGTTGATCTTAGAAGCAATGGCACAAGCAACAGGCCTTCTAGCATTTAAATCTTTTGGTGCGCCTTCTGGCAACGAGCTTTACTACTTTGCAAGTGTTGATAAAGCAAAATTCCGTAAGCCAGTAGTACCTGGTGACCAACTGGTTATCGAAGTTGAATTCTTAAAAGAACGTCGTGGCATCGCATCGTTTAATGGTGTTGCTAAGGTTGACGGCGTAGTTGTATGTTCAGCTGAACTTAAATGTGCTCGTAGAGAGTTTTAATATGATTCATGAAACAGCGAAAATTCACCCGGCAGCAGTAATCGAAGGTGATGTAACTATCGGTGCTAACGTGACGGTTGGGCCTTTCACTTACATTGCTGGTAACGTGACAATTGGTGACGACACTGAAGTGATGTCGCATGTGGTGATCAAAGGTCACACAACCATTGGTAAAGAAAACCGCATCTTCCCACACGCAGTTATCGGTGAAGAGAACCAAGATAAGAAATACGGTGGCGAAGAGACAACAGTTGTGATCGGTGATCGCAACGTGATTCGTGAGGCGGTTCAAATCCACCGTGGTACAACTCAAGACAAAGCAACCACAGTGATCGGTGATGACAACTTACTTTGTGTTAATGCTCACGTAGCACACGATGTTATTGTTGGTAACCATACTCACATTGGTAACAACGCTATTCTTGGCGGTCACGTAACAGTGGGTGACTACGCTGGTGTAATGGCGCTATCTGCGATTCACCCGTTCTGTTCAATAGGTGCTTACGCCTACATTGGTGGCTGTTCTGCAGTTGTTCAAGATGTACTGCCGTACGTGCTTGCACAGGGTAACCATGCGGCTCCATTTGGTCTTAACCTAGTGGGCCTGAAGCGTAACGGATTTGAGAAACCAGAAATTCGTGCACTACAGAAAGCGTACAAAGAGTTATACCGTTCAGGTAAAACACTTGAAGAAGCGAAAGCGGCTTTAGTTGAAATGGCGAAAGAGTTTACTTCGGTTACTCCTATGCTAGAAATGCTAGAGAACTCTGAGCGCGGTATTATTCGTTAATACTTGATATGATTGTTTACCAATCAGCGCAAGTACGACAATAATGACTTAATCAGATTGGTATAACAAAAAGATCGCTACTCATTGGGCGGTCTTTTTTGTTTTAGGCAAGAAGGGAATTGGAAAACTATGGCACAGCAAGAAGCAGCAACCAATAGCTCGGACTTTGTTTCGAATGAACCTCTACGCGTAGGTATCGTCGTCGGAGAACTCTCTGGTGACACGCTTGGCGAGGGTTTTATTAAAGCGGTCAAATCACAATATCCGAATGCTGAATTCGTGGGTATTGGTGGACCAAAAATGAAAGCGCTTGGTTGTGAGTCTCTTTTCGAAATGGAAGAGCTTGCCGTGATGGGGCTTGTAGAAGTGCTTGGTCGTTTACCTCGTTTGTTAAAAGTGAAAGCGGAACTGGTTAAGTATTTCACTCAAAACCCGCCAGATGTCTTCGTTGGTATCGATGCGCCAGATTTCAACCTAAGACTTGAATTGGATCTTAAGAACGCCGGCATTAAGACCGTTCATTATGTCAGCCCTTCAGTATGGGCATGGCGTCCAAAGCGTATCTTTAAAATCGACAAAGCAACCGACTTGGTACTGGCTTTCTTGCCATTTGAGAAAGCGTTTTATGATAAATATAATGTTGCTTGTGAATTTGTTGGCCATACATTGGCAGACACCATTCCACTCGAACCGAATAAAAAAGAAGCTCGCGAGCTTTTAGGTTTAGATCAAGATAAGCCTTGGTTAGCCGTATTACCGGGTAGTCGCGGTGGTGAGATGAGTTTGATTGCTCAACCCTTTATTGAGACTTGCCAGCGTATTAAGCAAAAATACCCTGATATCAACTTTGTTGTTGCGCTCGTTAATGAGCAACGTAAAAAGCAGTTCACTGAAATTTGGCAATCGACGGCACCTGAACTTGAATTTACATTGGTAGAAGATACCGCCACCAACGTGATTACCGCTGCTGATTCTGTTCTGTTAGCTTCGGGTACTGTTGCTCTCGAATGCATGTTGCTGAAACGCCCAATGGTCGTTGGCTACAAAGTAAATAAACTGACGGGTTATATTGTTAAGAAATTATCGATTACTGAGTTCGTATCGTTGCCGAACATTTTGGCTGGCGAAGAGATTGTGAAAGAGCATATTCTTGAAGAGTGTCACCCAGATTTCTTGTTTCCGTCTGTCGATAAGATGCTATCCGCTGATAACAGCGCATTAATCGAACGCTTTACCGAGATGCATCATTGGATTCGTAAAGACGCGGATAAACAAGCCGCTAATGCGGTATTGAAATTGATAGATCGACCATGTGTTGAGTCATAAAGTGCTTGTTTACAGAACATTAAGAGAAGAATTATGGCAGTAAAAGAGAAAAAAGAGCTTCCTCCTTTTGAGTATCCTCAAGGCTACCCGTTATTTGCTGGTGTTGATGAAGTAGGGCGCGGGCCTTTGGTTGGCGACGTGGTGACTGCTGCGGTTATCCTCGATCCAAACAACCCAATTGAAGGCTTGAACGACTCAAAGAAATTATCTGAGAAAAAGCGTCTTGCGCTGCTTCCAGAAATCAAAGAGAAAGCTTTAGCGTGGTCTGTCGGTCGTTGCTCTCCACAAGAAATTGATGAGTTGAATATTCTGCAAGCGACGATGGTAGCTATGCAGCGCGCTATCGCAGGTTTGAGCGTTCAACCTGATATGGCGTTGATAGATGGAAACCGTGTCCCAGAACTGCCGATGGATGGTCTTGCGATTGTGAAGGGTGACTTGCGAGTGGCTGAAATCAGTGCGGCGTCTATTATCGCAAAAGTCGTTCGTGACCAAGAGATGGAAGATCTTGATAAACTTCATCCAGAGTTTGGTTTTGCTAAGCATAAAGGTTACCCGACCAAAGCGCATTTCGAAGCGATTGAAAAACATGGTGTAACCGAGCATTACCGCAAGAGCTTTAAGCCAGTAAAACGTATTCTTGGTATAGATTAGAGCTTTACGTTAACTAGAGCTTGGCATCTAATAAAGTTGCTAACTTGTATTAGAAAAAAATAGAATACACACAGTTGTAATCCTAGGCTCAAACCTAGAACTCAGGAAAAATAATGTCAGATCCAAAATTTGTTCACCTACGCGTACACAGTGACTTTTCGATGGTGGATGGACTATCCAAGGTGCCACCATTAGTTAAAAAAGTCGCTGAAATGGGTATGCCTGCTCTAGCATTGACCGACTTTACCAACCTGTGTGGTTTGGTGAAGTTTTACGGTACTGCCCATGGGTGTGGGGTTAAACCTATTATTGGTGCTGACTTCTTGATGCAGTCTCCGGAGTTCGGTGACGAGTTGACCAAGCTCACCGTTATCGCAACGGACAACAAAGGTTATAACAACCTAACGCTACTTATCTCGAAAGCTTACCTTCGTGGTCACGTTCAGCATCAGCCTGTTATTGATAAAGAGTGGCTGATTGAGAATGCAGAAGGCCTGATCATTCTATCGGGTGCGAAGGAAGGTGAGATCGGTAAAGCGTTACTGAAAGGTAACCGTGAACTGGTTGCAAGCAATGTCAAGTTTTACAAAACATACTTCCCTGATCGTTTTTACCTTGAGCTGATTCGTACCGGACGTCCGGATGAAGAGTCTTACCTGCACTTTGCGTTGGAACTGGCTGAGCAGGAAGACTTGCCTGTTGTTGCAACCAACGAAGTAGTATTCCTAACTGAAGACCTGTTTGATGCCCATGAAATCCGCGTGGCAATTCATGATGGTTTCACTATGGTCGATCCTCGTCGTCCTAAAAATTACAGCGCGCAACAGTATCTTCGTAGCGAAGAAGAGATGTGCGAGTTGTTCTCCGATATCCCTGAAGCACTTGAGAACAGTGTTGAGATTGCTAAGCGTTGTAATGTAACGGTTCGTCTGGGCGAGTACTTCCTGCCTAACTTCCCAACGGAAGGTTTGGCGATTGAAGACTTCTTGATCAAGAAATCTGAAGAAGGCCTTGAGCGACGTCTAGCGTTCCTATTCCCAGATGAAAAAGTGCGTGCTGAGCGCAGACCGGAATACGATGAGCGACTCAAGATTGAGCTCGAAGTTGTTAACAACATGGGTTTCCCAGGTTACTTCTTGATCGTAATGGAGTTCATCCAGTGGTCAAAAGACAACGATGTGCCAGTAGGTCCTGGCCGTGGTTCTGGTGCCGGCTCTCTAGTAGCTTACGCCTTGGATATCACCGATCTCGATCCACTTGAATACGATCTACTTTTCGAACGTTTCTTGAACCCAGAACGTGTATCCATGCCCGATTTCGATATCGACTTCTGTATGGATAAGCGTGACCAAGTTATTGATCACGTGGCTGAAATGTACGGTCGTGATGCCGTTTCTCAGATCATCACCTTTGGTACCATGGCGGCAAAAGCGGTAATCCGCGATGTAGGCCGTGTACTGGGTCACCCGTTTGGTTTCGTCGATCGAATTTCAAAGCTTGTACCGCCAGATCCGGGTATGACGCTAGAGAAAGCATTCCTTGCTGAACCTGCATTGCCAGAGCTTTACGATGGCGATGAAGAAGTTCGTGAGCTGATCGATAAGTGTCGCATCCTTGAAGGTTGTACGCGAAATGCCGGTAAGCACGCGGGCGGTGTTGTTATCTCACCCACCACGATCACCGATTTTGCGCCAATCTATGCCGATGCAGAAGGTAACTTCCCAGTAACGCAATTCGATAAGAATGACGTTGAAACCGCCGGTTTGGTTAAGTTCGACTTCTTGGGTCTACGTACTCTGACCATCATCGATTGGGCGTTAGGCCTTGTAAACCCTCGCCTGAAGAAAGAAGGCAAAGAGCCGGTTCGTATCGAGTCGATTCCTCTTGATGACCAAGCGTCATTTAACCTATTACAAAATTCTGAAACCACCGCGGTATTCCAGCTGGAATCGCGTGGTATGAAAGACCTGATCAAACGTCTACAACCGGACTGTTTTGAAGATATTATCGCATTGGTAGCCTTGTTCCGTCCGGGTCCTCTGCAATCAGGCATGGTAGATAACTTTATCGACCGTAAGCACGGCCGAGAAGCGGTTTCATACCCAGATGAAACGTGGCAGCACGAATCGCTTAAAGAGACACTAGAACCTACGTACGGCATCATCCTGTACCAAGAACAGGTAATGCAAATCGCACAGATCCTCGCTGGTTATACGCTTGGCGGAGCGGATATGTTGCGTCGTGCTATGGGTAAGAAAAAGCCAGAAGAGATGGCAAAGCAGCGTGGTACCTTTAAAGAGGGCGCTGAAGCCAATGGTGTTGATGGCGAACTGGCCATGAAGATCTTTGACTTGGTAGAGAAATTTGCGGGCTACGGCTTTAACAAATCTCACTCGGCCGCATACGCACTGGTTTCTTATCAAACGCTATGGCTGAAAACGCACTACCCAGCGGAATTTATGGCTGCGGTAATGACAGCGGATATGGATAACACCGAGAAGGTTATCGGCCTTGTTGATGAATGTTTCCGTATGAAGCTCAAGCTTTTACCACCAGATATCAACTCAGGTTTATACCGTTTCAATGTGGATGAAGATGGCGCGATTGTTTATGGCATCGGTGCGATCAAAGGGGTCGGTGAAGGCCCTATTGAAGCGATCATTGAAGCGCGAAATAAAGGCGGTTACTTTAAAGACTTATTCGACTTCTGTGCACGCCTTGATCTGAAGAAGGTCAACAAACGTGTTATCGAAAAGTTGATTCTATCCGGAGCCTTAGATAGATTAGGTCCTCACCGAGCGGCAATGATGGCATCTTTGAAAGATGCGGTGAAGGCGGCGAGTCAACATCATCATGCCGAGTCTTTTGGTCAATCTGATATGTTTGGCGTGTTGACCGACGCTCCGGAAGAGGTTGAACACAAGTATACCCAAGTGCCTAAATGGCCTGAGAAGGTTTGGCTTGAAGGTGAACGTGAAACGCTTGGTTTGTATTTAACGGGTCACCCGGTTAACGCTTACATCAAAGAGTTAGCGAAATACACCAGCTGTCGTTTGAAAGATGCCACGCCAACGCGTCGTGACCAATCACTAACAATTGCAGGCTTGGTGATTGCTGCGAGAGTGATGACGACGAAGCGCGGCACGCGAATTGGTTTGATGACACTTGATGACCGTTCGGGCCGAATGGAAGTGATGTTGTTCTCGGATGCGCTCGATCGCTACGCAGAATTGCTTGAAAAAGACAAAATTGTGGTCGTTTCCGGACAGGTCAGCTTTGATGATTTCAATGGCGGGCTTAAAATGTCCGCGCGCGAGGTCATGGACTTAGGAAGCGCCCGTGAGAAATATGCTCGTGGGGTGTCGATATCTATCGACCAATCCCAAATTAACGGTCAATTTTTTGAACGCTTTAGTCAAATCTTAGAACCTTATAGAGCCGGAACGGTCCCAGTCAATGTATACTACCAGCGTGCCGACGCTAGAGCGCGGTTAACATTGGGCACAGAATGGCGCGTGACGCCAAGTGATACATTACTAGACGAATTAAAACAGCTGCTTGGAAATAGCCAAGTAGAACTCGAATTTAACTAAAATTTAGCTTCGCGAATGCGGAGCTGAATCAACAAGGATTCATAGATGAGCCTGAACTTTCTAGAATTTGAAAAGCCTATCGCTGAACTTGAAGCAAAAATCGAAGCGCTACGTGACGTTTCGCGTCACGGTGGTGACACAGCGGTAGATCTAGACAAAGAAATCGAACAACTAGAGAAAAAAAGCTTAGAGCTTAAACAGAAAATCTTTAGTGACTTAGGTGCATGGCAGGTAGCTCAACTTGCTCGTCACCCTCAACGTCCTTACACCAAAGATTACCTGGAGCATGCATTCACAGAGTTTGAAGAGATGGCGGGCGATCGCGCTTACGCTGACGACAAAGCTATTGTGGGTGGTATGGCTCGTCTAAATGGCCGTCCTGTTATGGTTATTGGTCACCAGAAAGGTCGTGAGACTAAAGAGAAAGTGATCCGTAACTTTGGTATGCCAAAGCCAGAAGGTTACCGTAAGGCGCTACGTCTAATGGAAACTGCTGAGCGTTTCAACATGCCTATTATTACTTTCATCGACACAGCGGGCGCATACCCAGGTGTTGGTGCTGAAGAGCGTGGTCAATCTGAAGCTATCGCTAAAAACCTAAAAGTGATGGCTGGCCTTTCAGTTCCTGTTATCTGTAACGTTGTGGGTGAAGGCGGTTCTGGTGGTGCACTAGCGATTGGTGTTGGTGACTACGTGAACATGCTTCAGTACTCTACGTACTCAGTAATCTCTCCAGAAGGTTGTGCTTCAATCCTATGGCGCGATTCAGATAAAGCACCACAAGCTGCTGAAGCTATGGGCCTGATTGCTCCTCGTCTGAAAGAGCTTGAGCTTATCGACGAAATCATTCCTGAGCCTCTAGGTGGCGCGCACCGCGACCCTGCACAAACAGCTCAGAACATGAAAGACATGTTAGTTAAACAGCTAGAAGAGCTAGAGCAGTTTGATAACGAAACGCTGCTTGAGCGTCGTTACCAGCGTCTAATGAGCTACGGCTACTGCTGATAACTTGCCTTAGCGATAAGGCTAGCTATACGAACAAATGATGAAAGGGTTGGACTCAGTGCCAACCCTTTTTTATTATTAAAACATTATCCCTTCACACACGATCTCTTGGTTTATTAGCCTCATGACACACTTAATTGATACCTTCACATCTGTACTTGATCAAAGCGCGCTTAAGCCTTGTCGGTTGATCGTCGCTTTCAGTGGTGGTGTCGATTCACGAGTGTTGTTGGAGTTGGCTGCGCAATACGCTAAGTCCCATCACATTGAGTGCTGCGCGGTACATGTTCATCATGGCTTAAGCAACAATGCTGATTACTGGGCAGAGCAATGCCAAACATGGTGTGATGCTTTGTCGGTGCCCTTGTTCATTGAACGAGTTTCGCTAGATATTAGCCGTGGAGAGAGCGTAGAAAAGCTGGCTCGAGACGCGCGATACCAAGCCTTTAAAAAGCATATTAGACAAGGCGATGTATTAGTCTCAGGCCAGCACATCGATGACCAAGTAGAGACTTTCTTGTTGGCGTTGAAGCGTGGCAGTGGTCCGAAAGGGCTCTCTTCAATGGCGAAAATGATGCCGTTTGCTAATGCTCATATCGTTCGCCCACTGCTGTCGGTGACGAGAACGGATATTGAAGGGGCGGCGCGCGATATGGCTTTAACTTGGGTAGAAGACGAGAGTAATCAAGACGTTCGCTTTGACCGCAATTTTATTCGTCATCAAGTCACTCCGACACTGACCGAGCGTTGGCCTAGTTTCCGAGAGTCGGTCAGTCGCAGCGCTCAGCTATGTGCAGAGCAAGAGTTACTGTTGGATGAGTTGCTTGAGTCTCACTTACAACAAGCTTTAACTGAGAAGCACAGCTTAAGTATTGAGGTATTATCTCAGCACTCTGATTTACTGCGTGCACGCCTATTAAGAATGTGGCTGAGCCACTGTAATCAACCGATGCCGAGCCAAAAGCAGCTCAAACTTATATGGGATGAGGTGGCATGTGCTCAGGCGGACGCCAATCCTAAGTTAGTGTTGAATGAGGTTGAGGTTAGACGTTTTAATCATCAGCTCTATGTCGTCAAAGAGACCAAAGACTTGTCGAACTGGCAAAGCGATATCTCGATGGAAGAGAGCTTAGTTCTGCCTGATGGTTTAGGGGAGCTAAACTTAACTTCAGCGGCGAGTGATGGTGTGTCTAACCACCGTGATGTGCAACGTTTACGTTTTAGTCTCAACACAGCGAGCAGAACATTGCGAGTGATCTTTAACCCTGAGGGATTGTCAGCACACCCTGTTGGGCGCGGTCATAGCAGGAAGCTGAAGAAGTTGTTTCAAGAGTACCAAGTACCCAGTTGGTTAAGACGCAGAACGCCGATATTAATGGATGGCGATCGAGTGATCGCTGTTTTAGGTTTATTCGTAGATAAAAACTACGAAGGTCAAGATTGTGAAGCGCTTTGGAGCAAGTAGAAAAAGTTTGTGTCACAATTCGACGTCACTTTAATAAAAATAATTAATGGAATATGCAATGAAGAAAATTACACTAGGATTAGTTCTTGGATTTGGACTATTGAGTGGTAACGCTCTTGCGGCTGATGTTGCTGCGGGTCAAGCTAAAGCAGCAATCTGTGCGGCATGTCATGGTGCAGACGGCATCGCAGTGATCCCTGGCTATCCAAACCTTAAAGGTCAAAACGAGCAATACATCGCTTCATCGATTAAGGCTTACAAGAACGGCCAGCGCACTGGTGGTTTAGCCGCTGTAATGCAGGCTCAAGCTTCAATGCTCAGTGATGAAGACATCGCGAATCTAGCCGCTTACTACGCAAGCCTTAAGTAAAACCTTCTCAAAGCGCTGATTAAACAAGATGATAAATTTCGAGCCAGAGCTTTAAAGCTCTGGCTTTTTTCATTGAATGTTTACTATAGCTAACCGATAATGAGCCATTCGCACAGTTTAAGGGATGAACATGAAAAAGATTGAAGCCATTATCAAGCCATTCAAACTTGATGATGTACGTGAAGCACTTGCAGAAGTGGGTATTACGGGTATGACAGTATCTGAAGTTAAAGGCTTTGGACGTCAAAAAGGTCATACTGAGCTATACCGCGGCGCAGAGTACATGGTCGACTTTTTACCTAAAGTGAAACTAGAAATCGTTGTGACCGACGAAGTGGCTGACCAATGTGTTGATACCATCATCGAGACGGCTCAAACAGGTAAAATTGGTGACGGTAAGATCTTCATTACTGAAGTTGAACGTGTGGTACGTATTCGTACTGGCGAAGAAGACGAAGACGCCGTATAAAAAAACTATTACCCTAAAAGGAGCGTTTATCGCTCCTTTTTCATTTCTGGTAGGGTGTTGTATGTTTAAGAAAACCATCATTGTTATCACGTTATTGATAACGCTTGCTGTCGTTAGTTTTCATTTTATCTTCGTGATCCCGAATAAACCCAATCTAATCACTTCCTCTCAAAGTACCAGTAACGACATCTACAGTTGCTACCAAAACTCTGCACCGAAAGCGATTGATGTGTCTGATGGCTTAGACATTACGGTGTGGAATATCTACAAGCAAAACCGAAATAATTGGCAGAGTGAGTTAAATAAGCTGTCGGCAGGTAGCGATTTAGTCTTGCTGCAAGAAGCGAGTATGACAGAAGGACTTCGCCAATGGGTAACGAGCGGCCAGTGGGGAAGCACACGTGTTAATGCGTTTGAGGCCTTTGAGCAAAGTGCTGGGGTACTCAACCTAGCAACTCATTTGCCGATTGAAGCGTGTGCTTATACTCATGAAGAACCTTGGCTTCAACTACCTAAATCTGCGCTTTGGTCGCGTTACCAACTAAGCAATGGCGAAGAGCTGGCTGTGATTAATATCCACGCTGTGAACTTTACCTTTGGTACCGAAGATTACGAGGCTCAGCTCAAGAGCTTAACTGACAATCAGCAAAAGTATCGTGGGCCGGTTATTTTTGCTGGGGACTTTAATAGCTGGAGTGAAGCTCGCTTTGCTGTATTGAAAGATGCGTTGGAGAAGGTTGGTTTGACGGAAGTTGCCTTTGAGCCAGATAACAGAACTCAGTTCATTACAGGACTGGTGCTCGACCACGTGTTTTATCGAGGGCTATTGGTAGAAAAAGCAAAAGCGCCCATTACGGACGCTTCTGATCATAACCCTATGCGAGTGACCTTTAAGGCTAAATAGTGATTAGCTATTAGTCATTGGAACTTAACCATTCGCACGGTGGTTACCTTGGGAAATCTAACGGAACATTAGGCTAGAGAGTTTTCGCTAGCCTTATCTCTTCAACTTAAAAGATTAAAATGTAGAGCGCCCAGATTAGGTAGTAGCCAACCCATGGTAAGCCTGAAATCACAAGCGCTTGCCCGCGTTCAAACTCAGTCCACGTTAATACCGCAGCATAACCTAGCACGATGTACCATGGCAGAAGCAGTGGTAATGAGCTAGCAAACTGCGACCAATCATTGGTTAACGGTAACTTGATCAAGCCATTTAAGCTGTTCAAGTCGGCAGCGTAGTTCATCACATGTCCATGCTTGAGTATCAGGCTTGCGTAGCTTGCTACATCACCTAAAACAGCTGGGAATATAACAACAGATGCCGCTGCAAACCATCGCCAAAAGCTGTGCTGATGTTGGCTTGGCTTGGTTGCTAGGTTAAACCAGAATGCCAATAGAACGATGGTTAATGTTCGGCCAAATACGTCGCTGATGATTTCACTTGCGAGTAAGGTATTGCTGTCAAGTAACGCCAATTGGCCAGGGTTCGTTTGAGCCAGTTGCTGCGATAGCTCTGCACTTAACCAGGCAAAATCTACATTCGAAAAATAAGCACCCCAAAACAAAAATGGGCTGAGCATTAATACGACGTAGGGTTGCCATCCCCAAGCACTTCGTTGATAAAGCGCTAAGAAACAAGCTGTTGGTGAACGGAATATATCCAACAGCATGACGAGTGGGTTACTTGACGGGTTCATACACTTACCTTAGTTACATCAACATACAGCTTCAGTTTTTGTCCTGGCTGTAGGTATTTTTTGTTCTGCAAAGTGTTCCATTTTACAACATCTGTACTTTTTACTTTGAACTTTGATGCAATACCGCTGACTGTGTCACCTGATCTTACGTTATAAAAGATCGTACGGATGATGGCGCCGTCTGAGCCATTTTTCCAAATGACCAGTTCTTGACCAACTCTAAGCGTGTCGCGTGGTCCCATGCCATTCCACTTAGCCAGTGATTGATGAGAGACCTTATTTGCGCGTGCAATCGTCCATAGGCTGTCCCCACTTCTTACAGTATGGCTAAGCTTATATTGACCACGACTCTTTGACTGTGTGCTTGCTAGGCGATTTGAAGCGCTTAGGGCGTATGTCTTGTCGTCTTTGGTGGATGTTGGGATAAGTAAGTGCTGGCCAATACGAATATTGTTGTTGCTCAAACCGTTCGCAGAGCGGATCACTTTGCTGGTGGTGTTATATTTGCTTGCCAGTACGCTAATGCTGTCACCAGATTGAACCTTGTAACGCACCAACTTCATGCCTTTGCCTTTATTGGCAGCGACTTCTTTGTTGAATTTCTCAACTGAATCTAAAGGAAGTAATAGTTGTTGGTGTTTCTCTGGTGCCGTTGCCCATTGGTTGTAAGCCGGGTTGTAACCTTGAAGTTCTTTGACAGGAATGCCTGCGTAGTTCGCAGCAATGGCTAAATCAAGCTGTTCTTCAGGGTTAACCAGAGTCAGCACTGGCTTATTCGGGATCGCCGGAATATCGATGCCATACTTTTCTTGGTTGGCAATGACATCTGCTAGAGCAAGCAGTTTAGGTACATAGCTGCTGGTCTCTTTTGGTAAGTCCAAAGAGAAAAAGTCGATTGGCTTGCCAAGCTTCTTGTTCTTGCGGATTGCGCTGTTTACTCGACCACCACCACTGTTATAGGCAGCAATCGCATGATTCCAGTCGCCATCGAAACGTCGGTTAAGATCTGAGAGGAAGTCCAATGCGGCGTCGGTAGAGGCGGCAACATCGCGGCGGCCGTCATACCAAAAGTTCTGTTCAAGCCCGTAGTCTTTGCCAGTGCCTGAAATGAATTGCCATAGACCAGCAGCACTGCCATGAGAGTAGGCAAACGCATCGAAAGAGCTTTCTACAACGGGTAGTAGTGCCAATTCTAGTGGTAAGCCTTTTTCTTCAATCTTAGTCGTGATCAGATACAAGAAAGGTTCAGCACGCTTTGATACTGTTTTTAGATGACTCGGGTGCTTGAGATACCAAGTTCGGTAGTAGTCGATCTTCTTTTGGTCTGGCACTTCCATTTCAAGTTGCATCGCAATGCGTTTCCAAACATCTTCTTGTGTTTGTGGAGTAACGACAGGTGCTTCAACTTTTTGATCTTCTTTGGCTGTTGCTTCTGATGAAACGTTCGCTTGAGAAACTTCTTTAGTAGGAGATGTGTTGGTTTGCTCGGAAGCTTGGTCTGGATTCTCTGACTGAGTTAATTGGCAACCAGAAAGTAGTAATACCAAAGCCCAGCTGTACTTAACTCGCATGTTACAGCCTTTTTAATTAACGGCCGATGATAATACTTGCCACCCCCTATGAGTGACAAGTCTGTATTTGTTAAAATTCGTTCTTCCACGCACGTAAAGCGGTGAATACCGATAAAGGATCGGTCTGCTCGGTGCGATTAGACACTGATTTCACTACACTTGGCTCGGTATAGCGCAGGAAGGGGTTCACAAACTTCTCTTGTCTCAAATTTGTGGGGATGGTCGACTTATTTTGAGCGCGAAGTCGGTTCACTTGGTCGCGATATTGCTGCAAATGTTGGTTATCAGGCTCTACGGCTAATGCGAAAGCGATATTGGCTGCAGTGTACTCATGTGCACAATAAACTTCGGTTTCTTGAGGCAGAGCCGTGATCTTATTCAGTGCATCGAACATCTGTTGTGGTGTGCCTTCCATGATTCGGCCACAGCCCGCAGAGAACAACACATCACCACAAAACAGTTTGGCATCGCCCACATAACCAATATGACCCGCAGTATGGCCACTGAGCCCTAGGACGAGGAATACTTCGCCAAACAGTTCTAATTGATCACCATCATCGACCGGATGAGTTAAGGTAGGGATAGGTTCATTCCTTGGACCGACAACATCCACGCCGGGAAATTGTCTAACGAGTTCTGGAACACCACCAATGTGATCGTGGTGGTGGTGTGTAATCAAGATTGCATCTAAAGTTAGCTCATGGTGTGCCAAGTACTCTAATACTGGAGCCGCATCACCAGGGTCGACGACAGCACAACGGCGATCGCTATTTTGAATCAGCCAGATGTAATTGTCGTTAAATGCAGGTATGCTTTTGATATGTAACATTATTGGTTCTCCAGTCACTATTAGTGCGACAGAATAAGTGAGACAGATTATTGATGAAGCCAGCACGTAGCAGAAAGAAGTTTGAACGTCCTTACACTTGGGCGCAATTGCACAATGGGGACTGGTTGAGAGAATCTATTCAAACTCGACTCGATGAGTGGTGCCCAAAGCTATTTGGTTACCATATGCTCAAGCTCGGTGGCCTCAGTAGTGAGATTTCTAGCTGCACATGCAACATTCAACATCAAGTAAACCTAGATATCCAGAACCCATTACATAATGTGATAGCGGATGGCTATAATTTACCCTTTTTGGAGAAAAGCTTTGATGTTGTAGTACTGAGTCATCAGCTAGATTATAGCAATGACCCGCATCGCTTATTGAGAGAAGTCGACCGAGTGATGATGGACGATGGCTATATCATTATCACGGGCTTCAACCCAATCAGTGTCACTGGGCTTGCCAGTTTGATGCCTTGGCGAAAGAACAGCTTGCCTTGGAGTGGGCGTATGTACACGCCAAGTCGAATTAAAGACTGGTTAGGTGTACTTAACTATGAAGTAATTCATTGTGACACCTACGCGCTGTTTCCGATGAGTAAGTATCAAGCGATGTGGATGTGGTTGGAGAACAGCTTAGGTGGTTGTGCATCCTTCGCCGGAAGCCAATACTTTATTGTTGCTCGTAAGCGTACTTACCCGCTAAAACCCATCAAACCACATTGGCACCTCAAGCGACGTTTCTCGCCTGTTGGGGCAAGTTTTAGAACCAATACGCGCCGTACAATGGATTCAGCCAAAGCGTCATATCCGCTAAAAACAGAAAAAGCCGATTAGTTGTCGGCTTTTCATCTATCAATTCGATTGAGAAATTGTCAATTAGTTTAAGAAATTATAAATCGCTTTCTGAAATGTGCGTCTAATTAAAAAGACGATTAGCTTGGTTGATAGCCCGTATCTTCTAGAGTCGGATTCTCCGCTGCATTTCGCGCTAAATCATCACACATTTCGTTTTCTCTGTGTCCCGCGTGTCCTTTTACCCAGCGCCAATCAACGCTATGGCGAGCGGTTTCTTTATCGAGCCTTTGCCACAGATCGGCATTTTTAACCGGTTTCTTGTCGGCTGTTTTCCAGTCACGCTTTTTCCAGTTATGAATCCACTGTGTGATGCCTTGACGCACGTATTGGCTATCTGTGGTCAGAATCACAGAGCAAGGTTCTTTGAGGGCTTGGAGAGCAACGACAGCGGCGAGCATTTCCATACGGTTATTGGTTGTTAGCGTGAAACCTTCTGCTAGCGTCTTCTCGACTTTTTTGTAGCGAAGTACGATGCCATAGCCGCCGGGACCAGGGTTGCCTAAACAAGAACCATCAGTGAAAATTTCAACTTGTTTCGTCATGATTTGATACTATTACCTCAAGCACATTATCGGCATAGTCTGACACAGTTATCCTTATGAATACCAGTAGCACTCCAGAACAAAGCACGAACGAAAAAAACAGTTCGAACGAAAATAAGCGCATTGTTGTACTCGATACCGAAACCACCGGTATGAATACAGAAGGTGGCCCTCACTATATGGGTCACCGCATCGTTGAAATTGGTGCAGTAGAGATCATCAACCGTAGGCTGACCGGGCGTCATTTCCACGTCTACATCAAGCCCGATCGTGCGATTCAAGAAGAGGCGATTGGCGTTCACGGTATTACCGATGAATTCTTGATTGATAAGCCTGAATACCAAGACATTCATAAAGAGTTTCTCGACTTTATCAAAGGTGCGGAGCTGGTGGCTCATAACGCGCCCTTCGATACGGGCTTCATGGACTATGAGTTTGAGAAGCTCAACCCAGCGATAGGTAAAACGGATGACTACTGTAAAGTTACCGATACCTTGGCAATGGCGAAGAAGATATTCCCAGGTAAAAGAAACAACCTAGATATCTTATGTGACCGTTACGGTATCGATAACTCGCACCGCACTCTCCACGGCGCATTGCTCGATGCGGAGATCCTAGCCGACGTCTACTTATTGATGACGGGTGGTCAAACTTCGCTGCAATTTAACGCTGGTCAACAGGAAGGTGAAGCCGAAAGCATACGAAGAGTAGAAAGTGGTCGAAAATCCCTAAAGGTTTTACGAGCTACGGCCGATGAAGTAGAAGCGCATCAAAGTCGTTTAGATCTCGTCGAGAAAAGCGGAAGCTGCCTCTGGCGTCAGTAGGGAGAAAGTATGTTAAGGGTATTGGCTACCGGTTGCTTATTGCTGTTAAGTTTTGGCTTACATGCAGCAACAGAATCCGTTATGAGTTTATTGGACAACCGTTTTAGAGTTGATCCCAGTATTGAACAAGTCACCTTTGTGATTTATCGAACCGATAACTCTAAACCTGTCGTTTTGGTTCGCCCTGATGGCAAGAAATACTACTCTTGGCGCAATGCTGATAATGTCCGTTGGTACGAAGAATCGTCCATGGACATTATCTCTATCGACAATCCGATGCCCGGCCCTTGGCAAGCGATAGGTAAAGTTTCCCCTAAGAACAATATCAAGCTACTGTCTCATCTTGTTTTGGATGCTAATGAGTTCCCAGATAAGTTGTATCAAACAGAGCGCATCAAATTTACCGCTCGACTGACTTCTGATGGCAAGCCGCTGGTGCTGCGCGATTTTCTCGATCGCGTGAAGCTTAAGGTTACCTTTACTAAGTTTGTTGAAAACGAAGAGTCTTTGGTGAGAGAAGCGCGCCCGGTGCCGGTTGTGATGGGCGAGTTTGCCGATGATGGCGCTGATCTTGATGAAAAGGCCGGAGATGGTGTGTTCACTGTCTCTTTGCCAATTGATATCGAGCCCGGTAAATACCGAGCGCGTATTACCTCTGGTAATGGCGTGTTCCTGCGAGCGCAAGAGCAAGAAGTCTTGGTTTACCCAACACCGATCACTAGCACCTTCATTCAATCACGAAAAGAGGGTTTACCTCATACTATTGTGGTGTCTGGTGAACAGGGGATGATCGCACCGAGCTCGTTAGCGGTTCATGTTGAGCACAAGGCTCCTGATGAATATGTGATGTACAAGCAGGGGCAAGCTGAAGTCGACGCAATGAAAGTCGCTTTAGAGGTGCCTTATAATGGCGATTTAGGAATTTATAATTGGTCAGGGATGGTTTATGCCACTGATGCTTCAAGTCAGCGCCCGCTGATTTTTCCAATTACCGAGCAGTCGTACAGCGTTGTTGAAGATATCGACTTAGCAGAGTCACGACGTCTTCAAGAAGAAGCTCTTACTGAACAGAAGCGTATCGCAACAGAGTTGATGATCCTTCAAAAACGTGAAGATGACAGACAGCGCAGTATGATCATTATTGCGGTGGGTAATGTGGTCGCTATTCTATTGGGCTTATTGATTTGGTTTGTGGTTCGTAAGGTCAAGGCGAAGAAAAAAGCGTTACCTGAGATGCAGCTCAAGGCGCCCAAGTAACTCGCTTAGATGATTAGATTGTCTTGAGAGAATAAGCCGCTAGATAAAGCATTAAAATTTGTGACAACGATGTCATGAACAAAAAAAACGGGACTCATAGGAGTCCCGTTTTTGTTTCTTTTTCTAACCTTAAGCGACGTTATCAATCGATTGGTCTGGGTACTGAGACTTTGCTGCAAGCTCCTCTGGTGAGAAGTCATCCACGTTAATCGTGTACAGTCTATGTTCCTCAGCGCTAATCAGAAGATTTGCTTCGTCTTGCGTTAAGATACCTTTCTCAAGTCCCAACTGAGCAACAAGATCAAGTCGTAAGAAGGCACGTTTTTGATGTGTCTCTTTGCAGACTTTGTCGAACAGAGGTTCAGCTTGAAGAATCACTTCTAGCGCTTTTTCAATCTTACCTACTGGGTTGTATTCCGTCGCTTCTAAGTATTGGCCGCGACCGATACGAGAGCGTGTTTCGCTTGGTGTTTGTAGAATGTGCGCAACTTTGCTATCGAGCTTGTCGTTTGGAGCACGACGGATACGACCAAATGGCATTAGCACAACACGAAGCAGACGACCAATCACAGGGTTAGGGAAGTTCGCTAAGAACTCATCAATCGCCACTTCAGTCTGACGTAAGCTATCTTGCATCCCCCAATGTACTAACGGTAGATCTTCAGCGTGGCTGCCTTCACTTTCAAAGCGCTTCAACGTTGCTGAACCGAGGTAAAGTTGACTTAAGATATCACCCAGTCTTGCTGATAAACGTTCTCTACGCTTCAGTGATCCGCCTAGAACTGCCATTGAAATATCAGACAGTAGCGCTAGGTTTGCACTGTAGCGGTTTAGCTGTTGGTAGTAACGCTGTGTCTGTTTATCTGTTTTATTTGAAGGTGTTGGCGCATCAGAACCACGACCATCGGTTAAACCAAACCACAAGCTGCGGACTAGGTTGCTCATCGTAAAGCTAACGTGCCCTGCTAACGCTGAATCAAACTTATCAAGCGCATCGCTGCTTTCAGAATAAGCCGCTTCCATTTCGTTCAGTACGTAAGGGTGACAGCGAATCGCACCTTGACCATAGATGATCATTGAACGAGTCAGGATGTTTGCGCCTTCAACCGTAATCGCGATAGGCGAGCCTTGGTAGCCACGAGCTAGGAAGTTCGATGGGCCTAAACAAATGCCTTTACCACCGACGATATCCATCGCATCAATGATGCTGCGCTGGCCACGGTGAGTACAGTGGTACTTAACGATTGCAGAGATAACCGAAGGCTTTTCACCAAGGTCGATGCCCGCAACGGTTAGGTTACTTGCAGCGTCCATTACATAAGCGTTACCTGCAAGGCGTGCAAGTGGCTCTTCAACCCCTTCCATGCGTCCAATAGGCTGTTTGAACTGACGGCGGATACGAGCGTAAGCGCCAGTTGCAAGCGCGGCAGACTTGATGCCACCAGTTGAATTTGAAGGCAGTGTGATACCACGACCAACCGACAGGCACTCAACCAGCATACGCCAGCCTTGACCGGCCATTTTCTGACCGCCAATGATGAAATCGATAGGCACGAAGATATCGTCGCCTTGCGTCGGGCCATTTTGGAAAGGTACGTTTAGTGGGAAGTGGCGGTTGCCAATTTCTACGCCTTTTAAATCCGTTGGGATAAGCGCACAAGTGATACCAAGATCTTTTTGATCACCAAGCAGGCCATCCGGGTCACGAAGTTTAAAAGCTAAGCCTAATACCGTCGCGACAGGCGCGAGAGTGATGTAACGCTTGTTCCAAGTTAGGCGCATGCCGAGTACTTCTTCGCCTTGCCAGTCGCCTTTACAAACCACACCGTAATCTGGAATAGAGCCAGCGTCTGAGCCAGCTTCTGGGCTAGTTAGTGCGAAACAAGGGATCTCTTTACCTTCCGCTAGGCGAGGCAGGTAGTGGTTTCTTTGTTCTTCTGTACCGTAGTGTTGTAAAAGCTCACCAGGGCCTAATGAGTTAGGTACGCCAACCGTCGATGACAATACACTAGAAACGCCCGTTAGCTTCTGTAGAACCAAAGATTGAGCGTAAGCTGAGAACTCTAAGCCGCCGTATTTTTTCTTGATGATCATGGCGAAGAATTTATGGTCTTTCAGGTATTGCCATACTTCTGGTGGCAAATCAGCAAGCTCATGTGTCACTTGGTAATCATTGACCATTTCACACACGGTATTTACTGGGCCATCTAAAAACGCTTGCTCAGCTTCAGAGAGCTTCGGATCAGCAATGTTCTGAAGCTTCTTCCATTCAGGTTTGCCTTTGAACAGCTCTGCTTCCCACCATACTGTGCCAGCTTCTAGTGCTTCTTTTTCTGTCTGAGACATCGCCGGTAGAACTTTCTTAAATAAAGAGAGTGCTTTTTGGCTGATCAGTGTCTGACGAATGGTCGGTACAGCAAAGATCGCAACGGCTAATAGATAGCAAAGCCAGCCAGTAACAGCCACGCCGCCAAGCAGTGTTAATGCTACCATTGCGCCGGTTAATACAACTAATGCACGTACCAGACTAACTCTATGGTAAAGACAGACGCCTAAGATGGCGGTCATGCCGAGTAGGGAGAGCAATATGTTCATGATCGATTTCCTTTTCAGAGATCACTTATTGTTATTAAGTTTTAGGTAAGAGGTCTAACCAGTCAAGTGTAAACAAAATATTAAATATTTGTAAAACTCCAAAGTGAGTAAAAAGTGATCTCAATAGAGTTAAAGTTTTAATTGTGAGAGGTTGGTGGCGAATATTTGGACGGATCGGCAGTGAGACCCTAATAAAGGTGGCAATCTTTGGGCTTAAGTGTCGACACTATTTCATGTTTGTGGGTAAACTCAGTTATAAAGAGGGGAAAACCCTCAGTTCTCATTTCACGCACTTTAAGTTGCGTTAAAAAAAATAAGAGATAAGCCTTATGTACCAAGACCTAATCAAAAGTGAATTAAACGAAGCTGCTGACGTTCTTAACAAGTTTTTGAGTGACGACCATAACATCGCTCAAATTGAAGCGGCGGCAAAACTGATTGCTGACTCATTCAAGCAAGAAGGCAAGGTGCTTTCTTGTGGTAACGGTGGCTCACACTGTGATGCAATGCACTTCGCGGAAGAGCTAACAGGCCGATACCGTGAAAACCGTCCAGGTTACGCTGGTATTGCGATTTCAGATCCAAGCCACTTGTCTTGCGTGAGTAATGATTTTGGCTACGACCACGTATTTTCTCGTTATGTAGAAGCGGTAGGTCGTAAAGGTGATGTGTTGTTCGGTCTGTCGACTTCAGGTAACTCTGCCAATATTCTAAAAGCGATTGAAGCTGCTCAAGCTAAAGGCATGAAGACGATTGCATTGACGGGTAAAGATGGCGGCAAAATGGCGGGTTGTGCTGATATCGAAATCCGAGTGCCACACTTTGGTTACGCAGATCGCATCCAAGAGATTCACATTAAGATCATTCATATTGTGATTCAGCTTGTTGAAAAAGAGATGGAATAATAGTTTTACAGACATTTGGAGCCCAGCTTAGGCTCCATTGGTTTTAATAGGGAGTAGATTAAACCATGTGTGAATTGCTCGGTATGAGCGCGAATGTGCCAACTGATATTTGTTTTAGCTTTACTGGTCTTATGCAGCGTGGAGGCAATACTGGCCCGCACCGCGATGGCTGGGGTATTACCTTCTATGAAGGAAAGGGTTTTCGTACATTTAAAGATCCTAACCCTAGCTGTGAATCTAAGATCGCTGAGTTGGTTCAAAACTACCCAATTAAAAGCCAAGCCGTTGTCAGTCATATCCGTCAAGCGAACCGTGGTGGTGTTAATCTAGAAAATACACACCCTTTTACTCGTGAGCTTTGGGGGCGATACTGGACCTTCGCTCACAATGGTCAATTAACGGATTACGACGATCTGATCAGTGGTCGTTTCAGACCGGTCGGCGAGACAGACAGTGAGCTCTCTTTCTGTTGGTTACTCAAACAACTCGAAGAGCGTTTTCCTGAGCCACCTCAAGATATGGAAGGTATGTTTCGCTTTGTGGCTGAGTGTTGTGACAAGCTGCGTGAGAAAGGCGTTTTCAACATGTTACTCAGTGATGGTGAGTATGTGATGACCTTCTGTACCAACCATTTGTACTGGATAACAAGGCGCGCACCTTTTGGTAAAGCGAGCCTGATTGATGAAGATGTTGAGATTAACTTCCAAGAAGAAACTACACCTAATGATGTGGTTACAGTGGTGGCAACCCAGCCTCTAACAGACAATGAAGAGTGGTTTAGAATGAAGCCGGGCGAATATGCGCTGTTTCATTTTGGTGAGCTGATAGGCAACAATCATAAAGCATTGGAAGATGTCGCTTATGCGCCGAAGAAGGTAGCAAGCCAAGCGCCAACTGAACCATTGAGCTGAGCTAAGTATCCCGAATAGTATGATTTGAACCTCATAAAAAAGGCCGCTTACTGAACTAATGAATCAGTAAGCGGTCTTTTTTTGGATTTGATTTAGTTTCTGAAGAATTACTCTTCTGCGTAACCGTGTTTACCTAATGCCTTACCGTCTAAGACAGCTTGCCCATTTAGCATTGATAAACGATCTTCGGCGAACCATTTACAGACCATAGGGTAAATGCAGTGTTCTTGAGTCAGCACTCGGCTTGCCAACATATCAGCATCATCATCTTCAAATACCGGCACCTTAGCTTGCAAGATCACAGGGCCGCCATCGAGCTCCTCGGTAACAAAGTGGACGCTAGTACCGTGTTCTTTGTCTTGCGCATCAATGGCACGCTGGTGGGTGTGTAGGCCTGGGTATTTCGGCAACAGAGAAGGGTGGATGTTGACCATTTTCCCTGCATAGTGACGAACAAACTCTGAACTCAGGATTCGCATGTAGCCAGCGAGTACGATTAAATCTGGCTGGTAAGCATCGATCTGAACCATCAATTCATGGTCAAACTCTTCACGTGAACCAAAGTCTTTTGGATTCACTGAATGAGCGTCAACACCTGCGGTTTTCGCTCGTTCTAATCCAAAAGCCTCTGCTTTGTTTGAGAAGACAGCTTTAACCGATGCATCAATCATATCGCTATCGCAGGCATCTAAAATAGCCTGTAAGTTACTTCCGCTTCCTGAAACTAACACAACGATGTTTTTCTGAGAGTGACTGGTTTTATTTGAGTGATTGTTTTTCATAGAGTGGGTCATACGATTGATTAACTGAATTGTTTACAATGTACCTACATAAACTAAGGTTTTCTGCGGGCTAAATAGCAAAATGAGGACCATTAGGTCCTCATTGATTAACTAAGTAAGTGAGCGTATCACTTATTTAATTTCAACTTGCTCTTCGCCAGCTTCAGCGTTTGCGATCTCACCGATAACCCAAGCGTTTTCGCCTTCAGCTTTCAGTAGTTCAACAGCAGCGTCTGCTTGATCTTTAGGTAGAGCAACAACTAGGCCTACACCACAGTTGAAAGTGCGGTACATTTCGAATGTCTCCACGTTACCTTTCTCTTGTAGCCAGTTGAAGATAGCAGGCCATTCCCAGCTCTTGCCATCAATGACTGCTTTAGTACCTTCAGGAAGTACGCGTGGGATGTTTTCCCAGAAACCACCACCTGTGATGTGTGAGATAGCATGAATGTCATGCTCTGCAATCATCTTAAGTGCCGATTTGATGTAAATCTTAGTTGGTTCTAGTAGGTGCTCACCGATAGTGCGACCTTCTAGTTCTTCACTCTTATCAGCACCAGAAACTTCTAGGACTTTACGAATTAAAGAGTAACCGTTTGAGTGTGGACCACTTGAGCCAACAGCGATAAGTGCGTCGCCTGCTGCTACTTTAGTGCCGTCAATGATGTCCGCTTTTTCTACAACACCAACACAGAAGCCAGCTACATCGTAGTCGTCGCCTTCGTACATGCCTGGCATTTCAGCAGTTTCACCACCGATTAGTGCACAGCCAGCTTGAACACAGCCTTCAGCAATACCAGAAACAACGTCTGCTGCTGTATCTACATCTAGCTTACCTGTTGCGTAGTAGTCTAGGAAGAATAGCGGTTCACCACCTTGAACGATTAAGTCGTTCACACACATTGCCACTAGGTCGATACCAATGGTGTCGTGTTTTTTCAGATCCAAAGCAAGGCGAAGTTTAGTACCAACACCATCAGTACCTGAAACAAGTACCGGCTCTTTGTATTTCGTTGGAAGTTCACATAGGGCGCCAAAGCCACCAATACCGCCCATTACTTCAGGGCGACGAGTGCGTTTAACAGCACCTTTGATACGGTCTACTAGTGCATTACCTGCGTCGATATCAACACCAGCGTCTTTGTAGCTTAGAGAAGAAGTATTACCACTCACGGGATAGTCCTCGAACTTAAGTTGGATGTGAAAACGGCGCTATTCTAACAGGGCTTGAATATGAAGAGCAAACGTTTGCGCGGTTTTTTTTATTAGAATAAAGATTCTGAAATAACCCTAGAGTTCGTGTATAATCTACAGGTTTGTTTAAATATTGCCGGAGTTGGAAATGAAAGTTGTTGAAGTGAAACACCCGCTAGTAAAACATAAAATTGGCCTGATGCGTGAAGGTGAGATTAGCACTAAGCGTTTTCGTGAGCTAGCGACAGAAGTGGGTAGCCTTCTAACATACGAAGCGACATCAGACTTTGAAACTGAGCGTGTGACGATTAACGGTTGGAACGGTCCAGTAGAAGTTGACCAAATTAAAGGTAAAAAAGTAACGGTAGTGCCAATCCTACGTGCTGGTCTAGGCATGATGGACGGCGTTCTTGAGCACATCCCAAGTGCACGTATCAGCGTTGTTGGTATCTACCGTGACGAAGAAACACTTGAGCCAGTACCATACTTCAACAAGCTTGCATCTAACATCGATGAGCGTATTGCTCTAGTGGTAGACCCAATGCTTGCGACAGGTGGTTCTATGATCGCGACTATCGACCTGATGAAAGAGAAAGGTTGTAAGCACTTTAAGATTCTTGTGCTTGTTGCTGCTCCTGAAGGTATCGCTGCTCTAGAAAAAGCGCACCCAGATGTTGAGCTTTACACGGCTGCAATCGATGAGAAGCTAAACGACAAGGGCTACATTGTTCCTGGTCTTGGCGATGCTGGCGATAAGATCTTCGGTACTAAGTAATTCGGTTTCAGCTTAAGTGACTCTAAACAGTTCCTTAACTCGCTGAATTAACCGTATTAATAAAAAGGGAGAGCATTCGATGCTCTCCCTTTTTTGATCTTGTTAGGTTGTGATTCTTTGGAATCTAGCCTTACCGACTCATTAATCGATTTGAGCTTTATCTACCACAGTGTTGTCACCTAGCTCTTCTGGAAGTACTAGGTTAAGTAGAATCGCAACGATACCGCACAAGCTTACGCCCTGTAGGCTAAAGTCACCGATACCAAAGGCCATGCCGCCAATACCAAAGACTAAAGTAATGCCCACAATCACAAGGTTACGTGATTTGTGTAGGTCAACATTGTTTTTGATTAGCGTGTTAAGACCAACGGTTGCGATAGAGCCAAACAGTAGAATCATGATGCCGCCCATTACTGGAACCGGAATCGTTTGAAGTAGTGCGCCTAGCTTACCAACTAATGCAAGAACGATGGCAGTAACAGCAGCCCAAGTCATGATTACTGGATTGAATGCTTTCGTCAGCATTACTGCGCCTGTTACTTCACTGTAAGTAGTGTTTGGTGGCGCGCCCAGCATAGAAGCTGCGATTGTTGCCACGCCATCGCCTGTGATTGTGCGGTGCAGGCCTGGCTTCTTAAGGTAGTCTTTGCCGGTTACATTAGAAATAGCAAGCATGTCGCCAACGTGCTCAACGGCAGGTGCAATCGCGACAAATACCATAAAAAAGATAGCGTTGATGTTGAACTCAGGTGCAGTGAAGTTCGGTAGTGCCAACCAAGACGCTTGAGCCACTGGTGTGAAGTCTACCGCGCCGTATACCAAGCTAGTGATGTAACCCGCAACAATACCACCAAAGATAGGCAGCAGTTTTAGGAAGCCTTTCGAGAATACACTGATGACAATCGTTACTAGCAGTGAAATCGAAGAGATCCACAGTGCTGCGTCTGCATCAACGAGCTGAACTGCGCCGTCGCCAGTCTTACCAAGCGCCATGTTTACCGCAACAGGCGCAAGACCTAAACCGATAACCATGATTACAGGGCCAACCACGACGGGTGGAAGTAGCTTATGAATGAAGCCAACGCCTCTTACTTTAATCAATGCCCCCATCAATACATACACAACACCTGCCGCCATTAGGCCACCCATGGTTGCGCCAACGCCCCATGTTTGAATACCAAACATGATAGGCGCGATGAATGCGAAAGAAGACGCTAAGAAGATTGGCACTGAACGGCGTGTAATAAGTTGGAATAAAAGGGTACCGATACCTGCGCCAAAGAGTGCAACGTTAGGATCAAGCCCTGTTAGTAGCGGCACGAGTACAAGCGCACCAAAAGCTACGAACAGCATTTGCGCACCTTGCAAAGCATTTTTCATGATATGTCCTTAAAAATGGTCGTTATATGAAAAGTGAAAAATAAAATTCGCGGGATTCTATCACTTAGCAATCGATTGCTACACTAGATAGATCAAATTTATTTTTCTTAGTGATGTTTTATATCCATCTAAGCCCTAGAAATTCAGTTTATAAGTGAGCGATTTATCATGGCCAGGTGATATTTTGTGGTTATTAAACACAGTGGGCGCTAACGACCTTGCCCCTTAATCCATAGTTGCTTATCATCTAGGCACAAGATTTGAATATTAGGATCAGTATGCGCTACATAGCATTGTTGTTGATGGGACTATTAGCCTCTCCGAGTTATGCCTTAACTCAAGTAGATATTTTTAGTGCTGAAGTTGCGATTAACGCTGAAGACAAACAGCCAGAACAAGTGGCAAGAAATACAGGTATGGAGCAGGTATTGATACGTGCGACTGGCCAAACTGATGTCGCTTCGAATGAGACGATTCAAAAGGCGATGCGCAAGAGTTCGCAGTACATGTCTCAAATGAGTTTTGGCGAAAGCAATGACCAATCAACATTGCGTATGCGTTTTAACGGTGCTCAAATCCGTTCTCTGTTGACTCAAGCACAGTTACCTTACTGGCCTGACACGCGTTCAAACATCCTTGTTTGGCTGGTGGAAGAGGACAACTACGACAAGAACATCGTATGGGAACACTCTAACTCACAGTTAGCAGCTAGCTTACAAGCTAACGCAAAAGAGCGTGGCTTGCCTCTAACGCTGCCTGTGGGTGACTTTGACGATATTACGGGTATTGCGACTTCTGATTTGTGGGGTAGCTTTGTTACGCCAATCAGTAAAGCGAGTCAGCGTTATCCTGTTGATGCTGTGTTGGTGATAAAGGCTCAATCTTCAGGCCTACGTTGGGCTCTATACGATCAAAAGCCAAGTCAATTGACGAGTGCACCAACATCGCCTGTAAGTGGTTCACTATCGGGTAACAGCGACACGACTTCTAAGAAGTTAGTTGACCAAATCAGTAACTACTACGCAGGCAAAAGTGCTGTGACGGTAGCGAGTGAGTCATCAGAATCGATTTTAACGCAGTTTATTAGCCTGAATAATGCTCAAGACTTCTTCCAGTTAGAGAACGCACTTAAGCGTCTAAACTCGGTGGCAAGCCTAGATATTCTGAAGATTCAGAACAACGAAGTAACTTTCCGAATTCACTTATTGTCGACTCAACAAGAGTTTGAGCAAGAAGTAGCAAGTATTCGCCAAGTTGCGAAGGTTGAAGAATCTTACATTGAGCCTGAAGTGAGCCCTGAATTTGAAACTCAAGACAACACAATGTCTGTAGGTGATGATTCAACAGACGCTGCTGAAGTCGTTGGTGACGAAACTGACTCAGGCGTACAAGTGATTAAGGGCAACGAGGTATCTGAGGATGCTGAGCTAACGAATACGCCTGACGCAACGTTAGAGGATTCTAGTACAGAAGATCTAACCATCACTGCGCCAGTACATGCTAAGCCAAGCTTGGTATACGAGTGGGTTCGCTCATAATTGTCAGCTGACATGACTGATTGAAATGAAAACTTGAAAAAAGCCCTGCAAGAGCAATCTCGCAGGGCTTTTTGTTTGTAAGCGGTCAGTTTAAAAGCATGGGCTCAATATTATTGCTCGAACTTAGCTTTTTCTCTCTTTTCTACTTCAGAAAGACGCTTCAACTTGATGCCTAACTCTTTGGCTCTAAAGCGAGTAAATAAGATATTGCCCGCGAAACCTAGAGTCGTCAGAAGCAGTTCTACAGCCGCTAATAAACGTTCACCATCGTCTACATACAAGATAGTTAATGCGTGTAGGAAATAGAGCATCAAGACGAAATTTGCCCATGCGTGCGTATAAGGTTTTCCTGCTAAAATGCCCGGTAATGGCAATAACAGCGGGATAGCCCAAGCAATCGCCAGTGTGACATTACTGAGATGAGGGTGCGGTGAAAGCGTCATCTGCCAAGCCACCACCCAGAATAAAAGCGACAAGTTGCCCGCTAAAGTAAGGTAGCGAAATAGCTTGGTTTTGGGAGACATAGCCTTCTCTGGCATATACATCATTGAGAAATTCCCTTCTGATTTATTGCGATGCGCGCTAGGCGTTTACCTAGGTTTTGCGCCAACTCAATCTCTTCTTTGCTAAGTGAAGCGCTCTCTCCAGTACTGCTTGCACCATAAGGCGTACCACCAGTTTGAGTGGTGTGCAGCGCCGGTTCTGAGTAGGGGATGCCCACGACTAACATGCCGTGATGAAGCAGGGGCAACATCATGCTTTGTTGTGTTGTCTCTTGACCACCATGCAATGATGAAGAAGAGGTAAATACACAACCTGGCTTATCGATGAGATCACCATTGATCCACATTGATGTCGTGCTATCCCAAAAGTGCTTCATTGGCCCGGCCATGTTACCAAACCAAACCGGACTGCCTAGCGCCAAACCATCACAAGATCGAAGTTCTTGTAACGAGGCAATAGGATCGGTTGGTTGATAACGCGAATCAGGCTGCTCTTCTACTGTGTACACGTCGTTCACCGTCCTTAGCATAGCTTCGCAGTTCGGGATGGATTCAACCCCTCGTGCAATCTGCCTTGCTAGAGCTTGTGTGTTGCCGTGGCGACTGTAATAAAGAACAAGAATGTTAATGCTCATATTGGATTACAGAATCTCTAGCACTTGCTCTGGTGGACGACCAATTTTTGCTTTGTTGTTCGCGACAACGACTGGGCGCTCAAACAGTTTTGGATTGGTTGCCATCGCGGCGAAAAGATCTTCATCAGTAACTGAAGCATCGCCAAGGTTTGCTTCTTTGTAGTCCGCTTCTTTGGTGCGCATCATGTCGCGAACACTGTCAAAACCAAGCTGAGTGAACAGTACTTTCAGCTGTTCAACTGTTAACGGAGTCTCCAGGTATTTGATGACCTCTGGCTGTACGCCGTTTTCCTGAAGCACTTCTAGAGTTTGACGGCTCTTTGAGCAGCGTGGGTTATGATAAATCACGACAGACATGGTTCTTCCTCATTATTATTTTTGATTTAGTTGTTTAGCTGAAGCCACCAGGGGTGACTTCTTTTTTGTGTAACGTTGAGCTTTCTTTTTATTCTGGTAACGAGCTGTTACCAGTAAACACTCTATTGTAGCGACAAGAAGCGCTCTCGTTGAATCATTAGCTGATCAATTCGAGCGTCGTAGCGTGCTTGTTTTAGGCTTCCTAATTCTGCGATTTGGCTTGCTTGCGTGTAGTACTGAATCGCTTTGTTCCAGTTGGCTTGCAGTGCCAAAATTTCTGCACGAGCAGCCAGTTCTTCGTCGCTATTCCCAAGGCTCGTATTTACTTTTGAAAGTAAGTGCCAGCCATTGGTGTCATTCGGGTTATCGTGCGTGTAACGCTGCAATACGCGAACCGCTTCTTGAAGATCTTCATTTTCAATCAGTGCGTTGGCGTAGTTAATGGTCAGAACCGGGTTGTTTGGTTGACGAACCAGTGCCGATTTAAGTTCTTTAATCGCAATCTCAGGCTGCTTCTTCTCGATGTGCAGATCCGAAATAGCATCTAGATAAAACAGGTTGGTTGGATCGCTGTTAATCAGCTTGTTCAGGATGGGCTCTGCTTTGTCTAATTTTTTAGAGTCTAGGTAAACCAGTGCTTGGCCATATTCTAATGACGGAACCAAAGCTTTAGGGGCTTTCTTTAGCTGACGCTCAAACCAATCAAGAGCAGCATCATTATTAATGCCAGCATAGCGCGCAACAATGCGGGCTCTTGCTAGGTGGTAGTCCAGAGAGGGAGCCAGTTTCAGTGGCGGGTAACTACGAGCACGAGCACGTGAATCGGTAATTCGGTCTTCTGGTAATGGGTGAGTCAGTAGCATTGGCGGTGGTGTGCTCGCATAGCGATATTCATCAGCTAAACGGCCAAAGAAACGTGGCATCGCATTCACATCAAACCCAGCTTTTGCTAGCGTGTTGATACCAAAGCGGTCGGCTTCTTTTTCATTACTACGGGTGTAGTTGATTTGGCTTTGCATATTACCCGCAGTCGTTGCCGTTAGGGCTGCAATGCCGGCTTCAGGAGCTGCAATTGCCAGTAATACAGAGGCTGCTAGCGCTGCAATGGTTGCTGGAGAGCGGCGCGCTTGGTCTTCCATACTACGCGCTAAGTGACGTTGGGTTACGTGCGCGATTTCGTGCGCTAATACAGAAGCTAATTCACTTTCAGATTGTGCATGCAGGAATAGACCTGAGTGCAAAGCAACATAACCACCAAAGAAAGCAAAGGCGTTGATGTTGCGGTCACGGATCATAAAGAACTGGAAAGGTGTCTTTACATCATTTGCGTTCGCGACCAGACGATGGCCAAGAGTATCAATATATAGATTTAGAACTGGGTCGTTTACGATAGGCTGGCTACTTCTGATGATGCGCATGTAGGCATCACCATAGATAAGCTCTTGGTCGATAGTGAGTGTGCCGCCAGCAGCGGTACCGATATCTGGTAGCTCCAAACTATTGGTATTCGCCATAGTTGGGGTGCTTAATGTAGCTGCGATGCATAAGCAAGCAATTGAGCGAGCGCGTTTAAACATATTAGTCAGTAATACTCCGTTTCTTCTGACAGTAAGACAAGTGCAATGGAAATTGGTTCTTTATCTGATTTAACCTTTGCCAAGTGCGTGCGCTATCATGAAGGAAGATGAATGAATGATGGCGCGTTTTCAAAAACAGATTACAATACGACCCTTATAATAAGCATCGAGCCCAAGAATGACACCTAATATTCTAGATTTACGCCAAGAGCGATGCCCAATGGCGTTATTATTAGCCAAGCGTCACAGTGTAAAGTTAGAAGTAGGCCAATCATTGTCAATTTATGTTTCTGATAACAGCTCGATGAAAGATATTGTTACTTTTTTGTCTAAGCAAGCTTATGTTGTCATGACAGAGGTTTGTTCTAATTACCACCATCTCCTCATCACTAAAAAGGAATCGCAGTCAGATGCTTGAAATGGTCAATCGTTGGTATAAACGACGTTTCTCTGATCCACATGCTGTCAGTTTGGTTGCCATCATTCTATTCGGCTTTATTACGATCTACTTCTTTGGTCATCTCATTGCGCCATTATTGGTTGCTATTGTTTTGGCTTACTTACTTGAGTGGCCCGTTACCCAACTTCAAAGACTTGGTGTGCCAAGAACACCATCGGTGATGTTGGTGATCATGATGTTCTTTAGCCTGATGCTGCTGGCACTGTTTGGTTTAGTACCAACGATTTGGGAGCAAGTGGGCAACCTTATTAATGATATTCCGAGCATGTATGGTAGTTTGCAAAAGTTCATTGCGACGATTCCCGAACGCTACCCTGAATTAGCCAACCTACAGATTGTTGAATCGATCATGTCTAACGCAAAGAACAAAGCGCTAGGTTTCGGTGAAAGTGTAGTGAAAGGTTCTTTAGCATCTCTTGTGAGTTTAGCGACACTTGCGGTTTACTTGATTCTTGTACCGCTTTTGATCTTCTTCTTGCTCAAGGATAAAGAAGAAATGATCAGCATGGCAAGTGGTGTATTACCTAAGAACCGCCGTCTAGCGACTAAGGTTTGGGTAGAGATGAACCAGCAAATCTCAAATTACATTCGCGGTAAAGTGTTAGAAATTCTAATTGTTGGTGGTGTCAGCTACGTAACCTTTGCGATTCTGGATCTGCGTTATTCAGTCTTGTTGGCTGTCGCGGTTGGCTTCTCGGTACTGATCCCTTATATCGGCGCGGCAGCTGTGACTGTTCCTGTGGCGATTGTAGGCCTGTTCCAGTGGGGATTAGAGCCTCAGTTTTACTGGTTGCTTCTCGCTTACGGTATTATCCAAGCGCTAGATGGTAACGTGCTCGTTCCTGTTCTTTTCTCTGAAGCGGTGAACCTGCACCCAGTGGCCATTATTGTTGCCGTGTTAGTGTTTGGTGGACTGTGGGGATTCTGGGGCGTGTTCTTTGCTATCCCGTTGGCAACGTTAGTTAAGGCGGTTTGGAATGCCTTACCGAGTCACGCATTAGACGATGACCCAGAACATCAAAAGTAATTGATCTTGTTATAGAAAAAGGCCGAACATCCATGATGTTCGGCCTTTTTGCTCTTAGCTTAATAATTAGCTTAATGAGTGTTGCTATTGCCTTAGAAAGTGATGAATCTAAGTCATTAACTCACTCAAATCGCCCTTAAGCTTCTTGATTGAAGTAATCTAGAACCACTTCGTGGTGAGTCTTAGTCTTGAACTTGTTGAAGACATGTTCAATCTGACCTTCTTCATCAATTAGGAAGCTAATACGGTGCAGACCGTCGTAGATTTTACCCATGAATTTTTTCTCGCCCCAAACGCCAAACTGTTCAGCAACGCTGTGGTCTTCATCAGATAGCAGGGTGAAGTTTAGAGATTTCTTCTCAACGAAGTTTGGTAGACGTTTTACTGGGTCAACACTCACACCTAGAACAACCACGTTTAGGTCATCAAGCTGTGTTTTGATATCACGCAGGCCTTCCGCTTGCACAATACAACCTGGAGTCATTGCTTTAGGGTAAAAATAGAAAAGTACTTTTTTACCTTTGAAGTCACCAAGAGATACGATATTGCCATCTTGATCTGGAAGAGAAAAAGCAGGTGCTGGAACACCAGCCGTTAGCGTATTCATGACATTTCCTTTTTAAAGACTGTTTTTGATAAAGTTGAGCGAGCCTTGGACTGATAGGCTCTGACACAGCGAATCGAATTCTTCTTGTAGCTGCATCAAATTACATTCTGATTGCACAGAAGCGGTAATAGAGATATGGAATTGGTCGTTGTCGAGTTGAACCTTAGATTTATTGATGGTTCGTGCACTTAACGAATCGAGGCCGATGTTTCGGTCTGCGAAGAACTGGGTAAACTGCTCAGTAAGTCCGATTTTATCGTCTGACTCAACGAACACCTCTACTGTGTAAGAGTTCTCAATAACATCATGAGTTGAGGTTCGCTTCATAATCGTAATCAAGTCGTGCTCTTGTCCAAGCAAGGGCAAGGTGGTTTCAACGCGGGTAATGTTGTTTGCCTTTCCAGACAGCAGCATGATAAGCGTAAATTCTTCGCCAAACAGGGCGATACGGCTATCAATAATGTTACAGCCTGATTGGGTGACTAAATGAACCACTTGGTTGCATACACCTGGGCGATCAGTGCCCACAGCTGTGATTACTAGATGTTGAGTCATAAAATCACGTCTCTTTATATTCCATTGATTCATGCATGTTAGCACAGTTAGCTCGTGGAATAAGCGTGCGTGCGGGGCTTTTTATGTGCGACCTTGCTTCGAACATGCAACCAATGATAAGAATATCGAGCGCGTTAAAAAATGAGATAGAGCGATGAGAGCACAGCTTACTTGTTACTGACATCCAGTGATGTGCTATCCGCTAGATTGAGTGCAGGTTACCCAAATTCTAGGTAGAACGCCGTTAGAAGTCGTTTTACCTCAAACATACGACAATATTTAATGCAGATGTTGCCGGTAAGCCACTTTAATGTCTTGTGTTTATTGATTGGCTTACAGTAACATGCAAAAAGAATAAATTAAGGGAGATAGACATGTTTTCAGGAAGTATCGTTGCGCTAGTTACGCCATTTAATACAGATGGTGAAGTGGATTTCGACAGCCTTAAAAAGTTAGTTGAGCACCATATTGCTGCAGGTAGTGATGGTCTGGTTGCGGTTGGCACAACAGGTGAGTCTTCAACACTCACTATTGAAGAGCATGTCAAAGTCGTCAACAAGATCGTTGAATTTGCTGATGGTCGTATTCCCGTTATCGCTGGTACAGGTGCAAATGCAACTCATGAATCTGTTCTATTCAGCCGTTTGTTGAATGGTTCTGGTATTGCTGGTTGCCTGAGCGTAACGCCTTACTACAACAAACCGACTCAAGAAGGTTTGTACCAACACTACAAAGCGATTGCTGAAGTCAGTGACGTTCCACAAATTCTATACAATGTTCCAGGTCGTACTGCGGTAGACTTGTTGCCAGAAACGGTTGCTCGTCTTGCTGAGATCGAAAACATCGTTGCACTGAAAGATGCGACGGGTGATCTCGACAGAATTGCAATTCACCGTGAACTTTGTGGCGAAGACTTTATCTTACTAAGTGGTGATGACTTAACAGGCCTAGAATTTGTTAAGCGTGGTGGCGATGGCGTGATCTCTGTAACGAACAATGTTGCAGCCGCTGATATGGCAACCATGTTCAAGCTAGCAAAAGAAGGTAAGTTTGAAGAAGCGGAAGCGATCAATGAGCGTTTGATGCCTCTACATAAGAATTTGTTCGTTGAGTCTAACCCTATTCCCGTAAAATGGGCGGTTCATAAAATGGGTCTGATTGCTGAAGGTGGCTTACGTCTACCGCTGACTGAACTGTCAGAGCCAGCTCAACCTGTTGTTGCTCAAGCAATGACTGAAGCGTGCATTTACTAAAACGTATGAAGTGATGCCGAAGCGAACCTTCGGCATTTAGGAGTATAAATGAAGTATTCTCACCAGCTAGTGATTGGGTCACTGGCTGTTTTCGTTCTTACAGCATGTTCTGGCAACCCGACTCAACGTCGCCAAGCCAAAGATGATTTCGAATACTTAGAAACACCTGAGTTTTCACAATGGCAATTGCCTGTAGATGCTCAGCCTCAGTTCTACCCAAATTTTGACATCCCAAGCGGTGAATTCAGTGGTGGTACTGGTCGTGAAGTGGATATTCGTCCACCGCAACAGGTTCTTGAACTGATCCCGGGTGCTCGTGCTGAGCGTCAAAACGGTGAAGTGACACTATGGCTTCTTCGCGCAGAAGAGGCAGACCGCGTGTGGCAAACGGCTGTAGATATGCTGGCTCAACGTGGTATTGGTATTCGTGAGCAATCAGAGAATGAGATTGAGACCGATTGGGTAACTTGGGTTTCTGAAGATGAAGACGTAGAGATTGGTAGTCGTTACTCTATCTCTCGCTTCCAAGCAAACAACCGTCATGGCTTCAAGATTAATCTGATTGATTGGCGTGAAGGTACTGAAGAGAAAACAGTAACGGCAACCAATAAAGAGCGTTACAACGCGTTCCTGACCAACCTAGTTATGGCTAAGTACGATGAAAACCTTCGTGCTGAAGCGGCGCTGAAAGCGCAAGAGTTGGTGAAGCGTATTCCAATTTCAATGGGTGCTGACCGTAGTGGTTTCCCTGTGATTATTGCTCGTACGCCATACAATGTATTCTGGCAGCGTCTGCCTAACTTGTTGCCTGAAATGGGCTTTGAGCTTGAAGAACGCAATCAATCTCAGGGTACGGTGAAGGCGAAGTACGCAGCACCAGATGATGAGTTCTGGGAAGAAATTGGCCTACAGCCTATCGACTTAGCGCCAGGCACTTACAACTTCCTATTTGGTGACCTTGGCAACCGTACGTCAATCAACGTAACGGATGCATCAGGTAAGCCAGTAGAAGAAGAGCTGCTTAAGTCTATGGTTCCGGTATTAGCGCATATTGCTGACCAAACCAAAGATGACAAAGAAGCGAAAGCTGAGTAGTCATTCAAGCCGTCACAAGCTGAGTTAAATCAGCCTTGTGATTAGCAAAAGCAAATAAAAAAGAGGACACACTGTGTCCTCTTTTTTATTGTATTCGTTGTCATCAGGCTACATTGGTCAATCAAAATTGGTCAATCAAGCTGATTAGCCAAAGCAAAAGGCTATGCGTCTTTATTGTCTTTGGATTCTTCTTTTTCAGCTTTCTCTTGGTTAAGTTTATCCGAGCGATTGAGCTTATCTAAATCTCGCTCAGTTTTACCACGCCCCGTCAGATCCATATTGGCTGTCTGTTTGAGCGCTGCGATGTTACCCACAACAACGCTAACTACGATGATGATGATAACCCAAGGGTTTGTAAGCCACTCCAACATAAGCGCTCCTAATGACTGATATTCGCTACGAAGCGTGCATAGATCTCGTCTAGCTGCTCCATAATAATCTCATACCCTAATACTGGCTTAGATTGGAGTTGCTTGCCAAGTAAAGTCGGAGATAACTGTGATAAACACGACTCCGATACTTTGCGATGGCTGATATGCCATGGTTCGATCGCCACACCACCCAAATCTTGGCTGTAAGGAAAGAAGAAACCAAATTGTGCAGCATGAACTGATAGCCATTGGTAAAACGATTGCTGGTGGCCAGTAAGGTATTCCCATGGTTCTAATTGCAGATGTATGCCTTCAGGTAAGTGGTTACGAGCAAAGACATCGAAGTCACAACCCCAATGATGACGACTCGCGCCGGGAAGCGCAGACCATCTCAGGATAGCCGATAGCTTTTGTTGTTCGGTCAGTTTTGAAGCATCAAGAGGTTGGCTTTCTGAATCTAATATCGGAGCTTCGCCAGAAAACTTACGGTTCCAAATCAGAGATTGCCTTTCATAGTCGCGAAAGCCACTGGCAATCTCCATTTTAAAACCAGCGAGCTGAGCAGCTTCAATCAAATTATTCAGGTCATTCTTAACCTCACTGTGGACCAAGAAGGTCTTGGTGCCGATCAGGCTAGGCTCTAGATGAGAATCTGATTGTCCGGTAAGCTGCTCTGGTGTCATAACGAGTCTCTCAATAATTGGATGCTATGAATCGCTGATGAAAGACTATTTAGCGAATAGGTTCACTAATGTTCTTTCGTACATGTCAGTTAGCTTTTCTAAATCGGCTACCTTCACGCATTCGTTAACCTTGTGAATCGTTGCATTCACAGGGCCTAGTTCAACCACTTGTCCGCCCATACGTGCAATAAAGCGACCATCAGATGTACCGCCAGTCGTTAGCAGTGCTGGTTTCACATCATTGACGTGACCCACTGCATCAACAATAGCATCAAGCAGTGAACCTGCGTCTGTTAAGAACGGGTCGCCATTGAATGTCCATCTTAGGTCGTATTCGAAATCATACTTGTCGAGTGTCGTTGTGATGCGCTCAACGATGATGTCGTTGCTTAACTCTGTACTAAAGCGTAGGTTAAACTGAACATTAAACTCACCAGGGATCACGTTTGAAGCACCAGTACCCGCACTCACATTTGGAATTTGGAAACTGGTTGGCGGGAAGTAATCATTACCTTTATCCCACTCAGTTGTTGCTAGCTCATTAATAGCAAGCAGAGAGCTGTGTACTGGGTTGTTTGCTAGGTGAGGGTAGGCAACATGACCTTGTGTGCCTTTAATCGTTAGGTCGCCAGTGATAGAGCCACGACGGCCGTTCTTCACGACATCACCCACGAACTCAGTGCTCGATGGTTCACCAACGATACACATATCGATGTTTTCACCGCGCGCCATTAATGCTTCAACAACACGTACAGTACCGTTGATGAAAGGACCTTCCTCATCTGAAGTGATCAGGAAACCAATTGAGCCTGTGTGGTCTGGGTGTTTGGCAATGAACTGCTCGACGGCAACAATCATTGAAGCCAGAGAGCCTTTCATATCAGCAGCGCCACGGCCATGTAGGAAACCGTCTACGATAGTCGGTTCGAATGGCTTAGTGTTCCACTGTTCGATTGGGCCTGCAGGTACCACATCAGTGTGACCAGCAAAAGCAAACAGAGGCGCTTCAGTACCACGACGAGCCCAGAAGTTGGTCGTATCTTCAAATACCATCACTTCGATTTTAAAACCGAGTGCTTTTAAGCGTTCAATCATCAGGTCTTGGCAGCCTGCATCTTCTGGTGTTACCGATTGACGGCTGATTAGGTCTTTTGCCAGAGCCAAAGTTGGGCTATCTGTCATCCTTGAATTCCTTGTTTAAATAAAACGTCTAGTCATTAATTTTTAGGCGCTGATTCACTGATCAACGTCCTGTTGTCTGTCTATGTAAATACAACGATCTAAGCAAAAATAGCCGCGTATTGGTCGGCTTTAAATCCGATGTGAAGCTTACCCTCAACTTTTAAGATTGGGCGCTTGATCATTGCAGGTTGTTCAACAAGCAAAGTCACCGCTTTTTCTTCTGTTAGGGTGTCTTTCTGTTCTTGAGAAAGTTGGCGATAAGTCGTACCACGTTTGTTTAGCACAAGCTCCCAACCTAGCTCAGAGCAGAAGCTTGTTACTAGCTCTTCTGTGATGCCTTGTTTGCGATAATCGTGAAATTCGAACTCGATACCTTCAGCTTCGAGCCATTTCTTTGCTTTTTTAATGGTGTCGCAATTTGGGATACCAAACATGGTGATAGTCATTATTCTTCCTTTGAGTGATTTTATTTCATTGTTATGAGTTGAATCCTATCAGGAAGCAGCAACTCAGACAAAATAGAGTGATGAATATTTCATAGAGTGAAAAAAAAGCGTAAGAAAATGTCACTATTGGAGACTTATTGATCAGCCTCAACATGTTGTCAGCGAAAAAAGAAATAATTGAGCTGCACATATATAGGAGGTGTCAATGGAGTTGAGTCCTGTTTTTGCAAGGCGGCTATATTTAGCATTGTTAGTGGAAAGCCTTGATAGGCCAAATGTGCCTAAACTCATCGAAAAAACGGGGTGGCCTCGTCGTACTATTCAAGATGTACTCAAGGCGTTACCGGGGATCGGTATCGAACTTATGTTTGTTCAAGATGGGCGACGTCATAATGATGGCTATTACCAGTTATCCGACTGGGGGCCATTTGACAGTCAATGGGTTATCCAGCGTAAAGGCGATATAGCAACAAGCCTTGGATTTAGTGCATAAGCCAGCGAAAGCTGGCTTTCTTTTGGGTGTCATAAAATCAAAGCATATCGATATGCCGCTTTAGTTGCTTACTCGCACAGGTAGGCGGTACCAAGCATAGTCACGGAAGTGCTGAAATCTTGGGGTAGGGTAAAGATGACGGTGTCTGCGCCTAGCTCAATGGCATTCGATTTAAGCTCATTCATCGCACCTTGAATCAGGGTGTCATTGGGAAAGAACAAGTAGCTGTACCAATGACCTTCGCTGCCAGTGATTTCCCCTTTATACTCACACTGCTCGATGTTAATCAGGCCGTGGTAATCAATTTGTACCTTGTCCGCTTTACTATGAGGCGTTGATGTGGGTTTGGTACACCCGAGTAACATGCCACTCATAGCCAAAGCGACTAATTCCTTTTTCATACGTTTACCCTGCTATTGCATCAAATAAATCGCGAAGCCTACCCAGCTTGCGAACAGTAGTAACCACGGCAGTTTAGTGGCGTGATTTGATGGTGTTTCAACACTTGTTTCGATCGTGTCTTCTTGGTGTTGATTAGCTTGTTGAGTCTGTTTTTCTTTCTGTACGCGCTTCTTCGCTTTATCGGCTTGGCGGCTGCGTTCTTTTTGCTGTTTCTTGTACAGTGCGATGCCTTTCTCGATCCCCTGAGCAATCAGTTTAGTTTGTTCTTTGGTTTGAGCTGGCTTTTGAGTCGCTTTGGCTATCTTCAGTGCTTCCTGTTGAGATTCAACAGAGGGCGTATTAGTTTTGTTTTTCATACTGAGTTCGACAATTAAAACGGATTGGCTACTAAGATAACGCAAAGCTAGTTAAGTATGAATGATTTGCGTTAAAGTGTTGGTTTGAAAATAAGTGAAAGTGAGATTTGTGCGGTACTCCATAGAACAATACGACAAGCACGGCTTTTTGAAAGCTCCAATCTTGCTCTGGCTAGGTTGGTTGTTTCTTGCGAAAGCCTTGGTCGTTTTCATTGTTGCAGGCGCAAGCCGAGAATCGGGAACCGATATTCTTGAGATAATCTACCCAGACCATCAGATGTTTTATGTCGGGATCGCGTTGAGTGTGCCTAGTTTGCTGCTGATGTGGTTATTTGGGCTAAGATCGCCAGATAGAAAGCGCCTTAACAAAGTCGTGTCATGGGGACGTTGGGTTACCATGATGGCTATCTTGGCACAGGGCTCCCATACGATTTATTTAATCTATTTGGATAACGGATGGTTCCGTTGGTCAAATGGCATCACCCTATTGTTGCTGCTGTGGTTAGCGCTTTATCTAACCAATAGCCATGCTGCAAGGGATTGCTTTAAAGTGGTTGAGCTCGAAGACTGATTCTCATCAAAACATTTGTCCCATTCACAATTATACTTAGAAGCTAAAACTGGAAGGAATAATCTATGCTTAATGTTTCAAATGAGCAGCCTAACGTTCAAAGTGCTATTTTGCCTGAAGCTGGGCCTTTCGCGCTTTACGTTCAACTTAAAGTGAACGCTAATACGGCTAATGTACTAGCAGAAATTCAAAAGCTTCCGACTCTAATCGACGAACTAAACCAAACTCAGCCTGATGCGAACTTAACGGCATCGGTTGCGTTCTCAAAAGCTTTTTGGGATAGGTTCGAGCAAGCAGCGCCCGCTGATTTGATCGACTTCCCTGTGCTGGGTGAAGGTGATATCACCGCGCCGAGCACACTGTCTGATGTTCTGATTCACTGTCATTCAAACCGACATGATCTGCACTTCTTTATCTTGCGTAAATTGCTATCTGAAGTAGCAGTTGATGTTGAAGTGGTTGATGAAACTTATGGTTACCGCTTCCTAGACTCTCGTGACATGACAGACTTTGTTGATGGCACTGAAAACCCGAAAGACGCACAACGTGCTGAAGTTGCTATTGTGCCTGAGGGTGAATTCGCTGGTGGTAGTTATGTGATGGTGCAGCGTTTTGTGCACAATCTGCCAGCTTGGAATCGCTTGAATGTGTCGGCACAAGAGAAAGTGATTGGCCGAACTAAACCTGATTCAATTGAGTTAGATGATGTTCCTGCGGCGTCTCACGTTGGCCGTGTGGATATCAAAGAAGAAGGCAAGGGGCTTAAGATTGTTCGCCACAGTCTACCTTACGGTACTGCTACGGGCGACCACGGCTTATTGTTCATTGCTTACTGTAACGTTCGTCATAACTTCGATGCGATGTTAGAGAGCATGTACGGCGCAACAGATGGCAAAACAGACCAACTGCTTCGCTTTACCAAAGCAGTGACTGGCGCTTACTACTTTGCACCTTCAACTGACATGTTGAGTGTATTAACGATTAAGTAAATCACCTCATCTGCAGCAAAGAAAGGGAGCCTCAGGGCTCCTTTTTTATTAAAGCTTTATATGAACTGGTCGATATAAGAGCAATCGTGAGTTTTATTCATCTTTTTGTAAGCGAAGGTCTATGGCTATAACTGTCAATACGAATGTCTCGGCGTTAGTGGCTCAGAGAAACCTCTCTAACGCTAATAACATGCTGAACCAATCTTTGGAGCGCTTAGCTTCAGGGAGCCGTATTAATAGTGCAAAAGACGATGCGGCTGGCTTACAGATCTCAAATCGATTAGAAGCACAGATGAGTGGCATTGATGTTGCTGTTCGAAATGCTAACGACGGTATCTCCATTATGCAGACTGCAGAAGGGGCGATGAATGAAACCACTAATATCATGCAGCGCATGCGAGACTTATCCCTACAAGCGAGTAACGGCTCGAATAGTTCATCGGAACGAATCGCTATTCAAGAAGAAGTCACCGCGTTAAATGACGAGCTGAATCGAATTGCCGAAACCACTTCATTCGGTGGTAAAAAACTCCTTAACGGCAGTTTTGGGCACACCTCGTTTCAAATCGGCGGCAGTTCGGGCGAAGCTGTGCAGATTGGTTTGAAAAGCATGCGTACTGATGACATCAACATGGGCGGCTTTAGCTACGTTGCTAATGGCATGGCCAGTGATTCATGGGAAGTGAAATCAAACCAGAATGATATGACGATGTCGTTTACCGATCGTTTTGGTCAGCCACAAGAGATCACCATCAACGCGAAAGCGGGCGATGATATCGAAGAGTTGGCGACTTACATTAATGGTCAAACGGATCTCTTATCGGCTTCTGTTAATGATGACGGACAACTTCAGATTTATATGTCAGGTGAAGATACCGCGGGTACCATCTCTTTTTCAGGTTCATTAGCCAGTGAGCTTTCGATGTCAGCGGGCTATTACGAGTCAGTTAATGACATCAATGTAACGGATGTGGGTGGTGCTCAGCGCGCCGTCTCTATTTTGGATACGGCGATGAAGTATGTCGATAGCCATCGCTCTGAATTAGGGGCAATGCAAAACCGCTTTGATCATGCCATTAACAATCTTGAAAACGTTCATGAGAATTTGGCGACATCAAACAGTCGAATCAAAGATACCGACTACGCCAAAGAAACCACTCAAATGCTCAAGCAACAAATACTGCAGCAAGTGAGCACAACGATACTCGCTCAAGCCAAGCAAGCGCCGAATCTAGCTTTAACGTTATTAGGTTAATGAATTACCTACAATCTTATAAAAGCATTTCAGCTTGGCCGGTGCTTTTTGGCGAATAAAAATACAATTTCTCACTCGACTGACTTCCCGGCAACTTTAGCGATTTTCTCATCTTTTTTCGATAATTTTACGACCAGTCACGCTTTCTTCTGTTTTACCGCTATTTCTTTAAATTTGTTGTTTTTTTCCTAAAGGTTTCGCCAATCACGCCGTTATTAAAAGTAACTTAGAGATAACTACTTGGTTTTCCGAGACGTCGGAAACCGCTATACCGGAAAATCAATTGGAGAAGTCACCATGGCAGTGAATGTAAATACAAACGTTTCAGCGATGACAGCGCAACGTTACCTAAACAATGCAAACAGCGCACAACAAACATCAATGGAGCGTCTAGCTTCTGGCTCAAAAATCAACAGCGCAAAAGATGACGCTGCGGGTCTACAAATCTCGAACCGTTTGAACGTTCAAAGTCGTGGCCTTGATGTTGCTGTACGTAACGCGAACGACGGTATCTCAATTGCACAAACTGCTGAAGGTGCAATGAACGAGACGACTAACATCCTGCAACGTATGCGTGATTTGTCTCTACAATCTTCAAACGGCTCAAACTCAAAATCTGAGCGTGTAGCGATTCAAGAAGAAGTAACAGCGCTGAACGACGAACTGAACCGTATCGCGGAAACGACGTCTTTTGGTGGTAACAAGCTGCTTAACGGTACTCACGGTACTAAATCATTCCAAATCGGTGCGGATAACGGTGAAGCGGTAATGCTTCAACTGAAAGACATGCGCTCTGATAACGCTCAGATGGGTGGTAAGAGCTACCAAACTGAGAACGCTAAAGACAAAGACTGGAACGTACAAGCGGGCTCTAACGACCTAAAATTGTCGTTCACTGACAACTTTGGTCAAGCACAAGAAATCGACATCAGCGCAAAAGCGGGTGACGACATCGAAGAGCTAGCGACTTACATCAACGGTCAGCAAGATTCTGTTAAAGCGTCTGTGACTGAAGACGGCAAGCTACAAATGTTCACTGGTAACAACAAAGTGAGCGGCGACGTGTCTTTCTCTGGTGGTCTTGCTGGTGAGCTAGGCATTCAAGCGGGTAAAGACGTAACCGTTGATACTATCGACGTAACGTCTGTTGGCGGCGCACAAGAGTCTGTAGCAGTAATCGATGCAGCACTTAAGTACGTAGACAGCCACCGTGCTGAGCTAGGTGCTTTCCAAAACCGTTTCGACCACGCTATCAGCAACTTAGACAACATTAACGAGAACGTTAACGCATCTAAGAGCCGTATTAAAGATACCGACTTCGCGAAAGAAACGACTCAGATGACTAAGTCTCAGATCCTTTCTCAAGCTTCAAGCTCGATTCTTGCTCAAGCGAAGCAAGCACCGAACTCGGCACTTAGCCTACTAGGTTAATCGATTGAAAAGCCACGTTGACCAATAGTGTTGACGTTAGGCTTCCACAAATTAGCTCGTGGTGAGAGATGAGCGCTAAACAGACCCAGCTTCGGCTGGGTTTTTTATTGCCTGAAATTTGGAGAAGAGAGGGGAATTGTGGTGTTGGTAGTTGATTGGAAAGCGAGATTCCCTATCACGTTCGTGCCTCACTGTAGGGAATGACGGGAGTTGGGTATTGGTGACTCTATAGCTAACTGTATAGAAGAGGTCTGTTTGAGTAACAATCACTCAGGCTTAAACCATAGTGTTTAATCGTCATCCCAGAATCGAACCGAGCGAGATGTCAGGGATCTCTGTTCGTGAGAGGCCCAAAGAAGAAGGGGATTTGTAGTTGTTAGGTATAAGGCCAAAGCGGCTGGTAATCTGGCATTAGAACTATATAGCAGGCACAAAAAACGCCACCCTTAGGTAGCGTTTTAATTAAAGCAGATAAGTAATCGAGATTACTTAGTTACTTTAAGAACTGGAGTTTCGCCAACAGTTACAGAACCAGAAAGCTTGTTCAGCTCTTTGATTTCGTCCATGTTAGAGATAACAACTGGAGTAAGCGTAGATTTTGCTTTCTCTTCTAGAAGCGCTAGGTCGAAAGTGATGATAGTGTCACCAGCTTTAACAGATTGACCTTCTTCAGCTACACGAGTGAAGCCTTCGCCTTTAAGTTCAACAGTATCGATACCGAAGTGAACGAAAAGCTCAACACCGTCGTCAGACTCGATAGAGAATGCGTGGTTAGTTTCGAAGATCTTACCGATAGTACCGTTAACTGGAGCTACCATTTTGTCGCCAGCTGGTTTGATCGCGATGCCGTCACCAACGATTTTTTCAGCGAAAACTACATCTGGCACATCTTCGATGTTTACGATTTCACCAGAAAGAGGTGCGATGATTTCGATTGCACCAGCATCAGCGCTGTCATCAGATACAAGCTTTTTCAGTTTGTCAAACAGACCCATTGTGTCATGCTCCTAACGTTTAGTTTTATTCTGTAGAATATACTATACCAATCTAACAAATTAGACGACTATTTTTAGCCGTCTAACGTTATTAAGCGATTGGCGATTACTGAGTTTTCTCAGCGATGAACTTTTCTACGCAAGCTTCAATTTCAGCAGCTGTTGGTAGAGATAGTGCTTCGTCAGCCATAGCTTTAACTTCAGCGAAGTTAGAGTTACGGATTACTTTCTTAACTTTAGGGATAGAGATACCGCTCATAGAGAACTCATCTAGACCCATACCAAGAAGAAGTAGCGTTGCACGCTCATCACCAGCAAGCTCACCACACATACCAGTCCACTTACCTTCAGCGTGTGATGCGTCGATCACTTGCTTGATTACTGTAAGAACAGCAGGAGATAGTGGGTTGTATAGGTGAGAAATCATTTCGTTACCACGGTCTACCGCAAGAGTGTATTGCGTTAGGTCGTTAGTACCGATAGAGAAGAAAGATACTTCTTTCGCTAGGTGGTGTGCGATTGCAGCAGCTGCTGGAGTCTCAACCATTACGCCGATTTCGATTTCTTCATCGAAAGCTAGGCCTTCAGCGCGAAGTTCAACTTTGTACTCTTCGATTGCTTTTTTCAGTTCACGGATCTCTTCAACAGAAATGATCATTGGGAACATGATACGTAGTTTACCGTGTGCAGATGCACGTAAGATGCCACGTAGTTGGTCACGTAGGATTTCACGACGATCCAAGCTGATACGTACTGCACGCCAGCCTAGGAACGGGTTCATCTCTTGTGGAAGGTCCATGTATGGTAGGTCTTTGTCGCCACCGATATCCATAGTACGGATAATCACTGACTCGCCTTCCATTGCTTCTGCTACTTCTTTGTAAGCAACGTATTGCTCTTCTTCAGTAGGAAGCGCGTCACGGTCCATAAATAGGAATTCAGTACGGTACAGACCAACGCCTTCACCGCCGTTACGCAGGATACCGTCACAGTCTTTTACTGTACCGATGTTGCCACAAACTTCTACACGGTGACCGTCTAGAGTTTCAGCGTGTAAATCTTTTAGTTTTGCTAGTTCAGCCGCTTCTGCTTCGAAATCTGCTTTGATTTTCTTAGCTTCTGCTAGTTCAGCTTCAGAAGGGTTGATGATGATCTTGTTGTTCATCGCGTCTAGCACAAGCATGTCGCCGTTCTTAACTTGCTTAGTGATATCGTTAGTACCAACGATAGCTGGAAGCTCAAGAGAACGTGCCATGATTGAAGTATGAGATGTACGACCGCCGATGTCACAAGCGAAACCAAGAACGTAGTCTAGGTTGATTTGTGCAGTTTCAGATGGCGTTAGGTCGTAAGCTACTAGGATAACTTCTTCACTGATGTCTGATAGAGATACAATGTTGATGCCTAGAGCATTTTTAACGAAACGAGTACCGATATCGCGGATATCAGTTGCACGTTCTTTTAGGTACTCATCATCAAGAGATTCAAGCGCACAAGCTTGCTCTTCGATCACAGTGTGGATCGCGTTGTCTGCGTGCATTTTTTCTTTCTTGATGAGTGCTAAAATCTCTTCTTCTAGCTCTTCATCTTCAAGCAGCATGATGTGGCCTTCAAAGATTGCTTCTTTTTCTTCGCCAAAAGTTTCAAGTGCTTTTTGCTTAACAACTTCAAGCTGTTGAGAAGATTTGTTACGAGCGTCAAAGAAACGCTGTACTTCTGCTTCAACTTGGTCGTCAGAGATAGATTGAGTGTTTAGGACAATTTCATCTTCTTGAAGTAGTAGTGCTTTACCGAAAGCAATACCGGGAGATGCTAGGATGCCTGAAATCATAGCCTTACCTTAGTTGTTCAACTGTAAACGGGAGAGTGTGTGACTTTAAGTCGTCGACTAATGTCGCGCTTATTCCTATCTATTTCGAACAAAGCCACTTTGCTATGCAAAATGGCTTTGAAAGAAGGAGACCGTATTAGTGTAGTTGATCCATAAGAGCAACTAGGTGGTCTACTGCTTGCTGAGCTTGAGGACCTTCAGCTGAAATAGTAACGTTAGTACCTTTTACTAGGCCTAAAGTTTGTAGTTTGAACAGGCTTTTCGCGCTAGCGCTTTTGCCGTTAGAAGTCACTGTGATGTCAGCGTCGAAAGATTTTGCTTCTTTAACGAACTGTGCAGCTGGACGAGTGTGAAGACCGTTTTCTGCTGTGATTTCTACTTGCTTCTCGTACATTTTATATACCCCAATTAATTTATTTTTTGTAAGTTTGTAACCAGATTAGCTTAACTGCTTTAGCCCAAATGCGCTAGAGGCTAGTACGCCATGTTCGTGTTAGAACTTAGACTGGTTATAAATTTTTATCCAGCCATGGTCGTCTTTTGCTGAGTACTCATGACTTTCAGAATTTGTTTATTGCTTCTTTTATTTTGAAGCGAAAAATAAAACAGACCCGATATTACCAAAGGTGGGGCAGGGATCAACAAAAAAGCCCCTAAACGGGGCTTTTTTGGACGAAAAATTGATTTGACCACATATTATTGTTGGTTCTCTTTTTCCGTAAAGATGCCAGCAAATAGGGCTGTGCTTAGGTAACGCTCACCAGAGCTTGGTAGTACAGTAACGATAGTTTTTCCTGCAAATTCAGGTAGTTCGGCGATTCTGTTTGCTGCTACAACTGCCGCGCCAGATGAGATGCCTGCAAGAATACCTTCTTCTTTCATTAGGCGTTGAGCCATCTCAATCGCTTCTTCAGAAGTTACCGATTCAACACGGTCAATAATCTCTAAATCTAGGTTTCCAGGGATGAAACCTGCACCGATACCTTGAATTTTGTGTGGAGCTGGTTTGATTTCTTCACCTGCAAGTGCCTGTGCAATCACTGGAGACTCTGCTGGTTCAACCGCTACTGAAGTGATCGCTTTGCCTTTTTCACCTTTAATGTAACGACTTGTACCTGTGATAGTACCGCCCGTACCAACACCCGCTACAAACACGTCGATTTCGCCGTCTGTTGCTTCCCAAATTTCAGGACCAGTCGTTTGCTCGTGAATTTGTGGGTTGGCTGGGTTGTTGAACTGTTGAAGTAGTAGGTACTTGTCTGGGTCTGAAGCAACAATCTCTTCTGCTTTAGCAATCGCACCGTTCATACCTTTTGGTGCTTCAGTCAGCACTAGGTTTGCGCCAAGCGCTTTAAGCAGCTTACGACGTTCTAGGCTCATTGATTCAGGCATAGTTAGCGTTAGTTTGTAACCGCGTGCTGCTGCTACGAATGCAAGTGCAACACCTGTGTTACCACTGGTAGGTTCAACAAGCTCGATACCTGGCTTAAGCGTACCCGCTTTTTCTGCTTCCCAGATCATGTTTGAACCGATACGACATTTAACACTGAAGCTTGGGTTACGAGCTTCGATCTTAGCTAGGACGTTACCTTTGCTTACTTTGTTAAGGCGGACTAGAGGTGTGTTACCAATCGTTAGGGTGTTGTCTTCGTAGATCTTGCTCATGCGATATTCCTTCATTTAATGACAGAACTAAACGTAGTATATCAATCACTTTACCGTCTAGTGTCTTACGATGTTTATTCAGCTTGAATTTAGATTAAACAAGTTGAAAAAAAGGTAAAAGGATTAAAAAGTTATATCATATAGATATGTAGCAGAATTCACGCCTATCTTTATTGAAATCAGAACTTCAAAAAGATAGGCGAAACTAGGAAGTATAGGCGGGGTAATAGACGAGAATTATAGACGAGAACGCAGAGCTTGGTCTTTAAACTCAGCAACCCACATTGCCGTCGCGCCGCAAACGGCAACGGGCATTACGATCAGGTTTAGAATTGGAATTGTGGTGAACACAGAAACAAGCGCGCCAAAGCTGTAGCTCTTGCCTTGTTTTTGTTTCAAATTGTTTCTCATGTCATCAAATTTGATTTTATGGTTATCGAACGGGTAGTCGGCGTATTGAATCGCTAACATCCATGCTGTGAAAATGAACCATAAAAACGGAGCAACGGTTTGCCCTAGTGCTGGAATTAACAAAAGTAGGAATAAACCGATCGCTTTTGGCAGAATGTAGACAAGCTTGCGCCATTCTCTCGCTAATATACGTGGGGTATCTTTGAGGACATCAAGTAAACCATCGTCATTAACTTTTTTACCGCTCAACAACTCTTCAACTTTTTCCGCGAGTAAACCGTTGAACGGTGCGGCAATGAAGTTAGCGAGCGTGCTAAAGAAATACGAGAATGTGGCCAAGACGGTTAACACAAGTAATGGCCATAAAATGTATGACAACCACGACAAGAAACTTGGCAATGCACCAATCCAACCTTCAATCCAAGTGTTTAGGTTGGAGAAGATATAAAACAAGGCACCACCAACGAGTAACACGTTCGCGATAAGTGGCATTAGTACAAACTTACGAATGCTCGGTGATAAAGCGATTTTTATTCCGAAAATAAAATAGCCAAAGCCGGAGCGGGGAACAGATTCAATAGTCATATTTAAATTAGGTCACATGTGAATTTGGTTAAATAGCAAACATGTCTAGTGTACTCGACCGAAATTAAGAAAAAAAGCGTGGTGAAAATCACACCATGTAAGGAACTAATTGTATTAAGTTGTTCTAAAACAGTGGCTACTTTTGATAGAGTAGTGAGATTAGCCAAATTAACCCAACTTAGTGACAGCGTGTTTATAGCTAGTTGACTAAGAAAGCTGAGAGCGAAAAATGCAGGAATTGCGATTTGTACTCATTATTGTTGGCGCATTAGCTATCGCCGCATTATTGTTCCATGGTCTATGGACGAGTAAAAAAGAAGGGAAAGCAAAGTTTGGAGATAAGCCGCTCGGTAAGCTTGATAACGACAGCTTAGATGAAGCAGAAACTATTCCAAACCGTTCATTCGCCCCAGAAGATGATTTTGAGATAATCCGAAAAGAACGTAAAGAGCCGGATTTTGCTGTTTCACCCTCTGATACTGATCCGCTGATCGACTCAGATCCGCTAACAGCGCCACAAGCGAAAGAAGCTTACGAAGATGATATCGAATTAAATGATCTTCCTTCTTTCAGCGTAGAAGACCCAATTAAGGTTGAAAGTGAACCTGAAGTGATTGAGGAAGAGAAGGACGTTGAGCCTGAAGTTCCAAGCTTTGAGTTGACTGACGAGCAAAAAGAAAACCATGCCGGCTTTAAAGTGCAGTACGGTTCGTTTGAAGAGCCTTCTGAAACAGTTGATGAGCCAGTCGTTCCAAACGAAACGCTTACTCAAAGAGAGCCCGTTGTTGCGAAAGAAGTCGTGACTCCACAAAGCGCGCCTGTTGAAGAAGCAAAACCAGATGAAGAACTTGGTTTAGAAGTGATCGTTCTTAATGTTCACTGTGCTGGAGAGATCCCATTCGTGGGCACTGAGCTTTTCCGCAGCATGGAAAACAACGGTCTAACTTATGGTGAGATGTCTATCTACCACTGCTTTGCACAATCTACAGACGCACCAAAGGTTATTTTCAGCGTAGCAAACATGATGCAGCCAGGAACACTAGAACACGATGATCCTGCTGACTTCACGACTAAAGGCATTTCGTTCTTTATGACGTTGCCTTGTTATGGTCAAGCTGATCAAAACTTCAATGTGATGCTGAGTGCGGCGCAGAAAATTGCCGACGATATGGGCGGAAACGTATTAGATGAGTCACGCAACTTAATGACACCAAACCGCTTATCTGACTACCGCAAGCAAATCAGAGACTTTATGACGGCATCGAATGCCTAGCCGTATTGTTTAGCCTTGTAAATAATCTATATTTATAGAAAAGGGCTCCTAAGGGAGCCCTTTTTGATATTTCAATCACGATAGAGAATGATATGAAAGAATCGATTCAAGTTACCTTAGAGCAGTTAAGAGAAACTCTGCATTATCACGCCGTTCGTTATTACGTAGAAGATAGCCCTGAGATCCCTGATGTCGAGTACGATCGATTAATGCAGCAATTGCTAAAGATCGAAGAAGAGAACCCAGAGCTAGTGACGGTAGATTCTCCGAGCCAACGCGTTGGTGGTCAGCCTCTCGATGGTTTCACTCAAGTGACTCATGAGATCCCAATGCTTTCTCTGGACAATGCTTTCTCTGATGAAGATTTGGATGCGTTCAATAAGCGAATGTCTGATAGAGCTCCAACCGCAAACCTCAAGACTTTCTGTTGTGAACCTAAGCTTGATGGCCTTGCAGTTAGCTTGCTCTATGTGAATGGTACTTTAGTTCAGGCTGCGACACGTGGTGACGGTGCGACGGGTGAAAACATCACTGAAAACGTGCGTACGATCAGCTCTATCCCACTTAAGTTACAAGGTGAAGGCTGGCCGCAGCGTATTGAAGTTCGTGGCGAAGTGTTTATGCCAAAAGCGGGTTTCGATAAGTTGAATGAGATGGCGTTGAAGAAAGGCGAGAAAGTATTTGTTAACCCACGTAATGCCGCCGCAGGTAGCCTGCGTCAGCTTGATTCTCGTATTACTGCGAAACGTCCGCTAGCTTTCTACGCATACAGTGTCGGTGTTGTACAAGGCGCTGAGCTATCAAATAGTCACTACCAACGCTTTTTACAGCTTAAAGGTTGGGGCTTACCTATGTGCCCCGAGACTAAGCAACTGAGCTCTCTCGAAGACGTGAAAGCCTATTACCAAGATATTATGACTCGTCGTGATGCTCTGGCTTACGAGATTGATGGCGTTGTTATCAAAGTCGACGATATCGCGGCTCAAGAAGTACTTGGCTTTGTTGCACGAGCGCCACGTTGGGCAATTGCTTATAAGTTCCCAGCTCAAGAAGAGATTACACTGCTCAATGACGTTGAATTTCAGGTGGGCCGTACTGGCGCTATTACGCCGGTTGCTAAACTTGAACCTATCTTCGTTGGTGGCGTGACAGTCAGCAATGCCACTTTACACAATGCCGATGAGATTGCGCGTTTAGGCGTGAAGGTAGGCGACAGCGTTATTATTCGCCGTGCAGGTGATGTTATTCCGCAAATTGTGGCTGTTGTACTAGATCGTCGCCCTGAAACGGCTAGAGACATTGTTTTCCCTGATGCTTGCCCTGTATGTAGCTCTACGGTTGAGCGTGTCGAGGGGGAAGCTGTAGCGCGTTGTACTGGCGGTCTAGTGTGTCAGGCACAGCGTAAAGAAGCGCTTAAGCACTTTGTGTCGAGAAAGGCGTTGGATGTCGATGGCCTTGGCGTAAAAGTGATAGAGCAGCTTGTGGACCGTGAAATGGTAGAAACGCCCGCTGACTTGTTCAAGCTTAGCGCGGGCGTAATTACAGTTCTTGATCGTATGGGGCCTAAATCGGCGCAAAATGTGGTGAGTGCGCTGAATAAAGCCAAAGACACAACGTTAGCACGTTTCCTCTATTCACTCGGTATTCGTGAAGTCGGTGAAGCGACGGCTATGAACTTAGCTCAACACTTCAAGACGTTGGAGTTGGTTCAAGCAGCAACCCATGAACAGTTAGTTGAAGTGTCAGATATTGGTGACATCGTAGCAAGTCACCTCACGAGCTTCTTCTCGCAGGAGAAAAACAGAGCTGTAGTCGAGCAGTTGCTAGAGCTTGGTGTTAACTGGCCTGCAATCGAAGCTGTTGCGGATGACCAAGATCTACCGTTAGAAGGTAAAGTGGTTGTGTTGACGGGTTCATTGTCGCAATTAGGTCGTAGTGAAGCGAAAGCCGCTTTGCAGGCTTTAGGTGCAAAAGTAACCGGTAGCGTGTCTAAGAAAACGGATATCTTATTCGCGGGTGAAGCCGCTGGTTCTAAACTGACTAAAGCACAAGATTTAGGTATCGAAATAAGAACAGAAGAAGATCTAATTGCACTTATTTCGTAAGTAAACCAAGGTAAAAAAAGCTCAAAAGCACTCCTTTAAAGGGAGTGCTTTTTTTGTGTCTGCTGCAAATTAGATGCCTTTTTAATTGTTGAGAATTTTGTACCTATACGAACTCTCAAAAAGGGACAGTGATGCCGCTCAACATTAATGAAATACCATTCTAGTTGTATCATAATTGCGAGTCATATCTATTTTTACAAAGTGATAATTACCTCAAGTTGTTGAATTTATTGGTATTGATTTTGTTTTGGTGAGGATTTTTCTATTTATCGATCTGGATCACTAAGTACCTATTAAATTTGCACCAACTCATATTTTTTTAGATGAAAATTAAGTTCTCATTGATCTTTTTGAGGGCGAAGTTAGTCTTAATGCCATGGATGCACATGATGTGTATAACCAGAAAGGAAATAGAGAATTCAGAGTTTAGGGTTCTCAAACAAGAAAAGGTATTTCTCTCTACGGCGGCCAACTTTAGGCGGGGAATATTCAAACAGCTATATCCATTTTTAGGAGTTTTATTCCATGGAAAACAAATTTTTTAAACGTACTCTACTAGGTGCAACGGTTGCACTTTTATCGACAGGCGTAATGGCGAAAGAAGTTGGTATCAACTCTGATTTCAACGTTGACGTATACGGTGTTGCAGCTATCTCTCTAGTTAACTACAACACAACAGATCAAGATGATGCGAGCAGTGGCTACGCTGTAGAGAATGAATCTCGTATCGGCTTCCGTGCTCATAAAGATATGTTTGATGACGTATTAATTACAATGCAGATTGAATCTGGCTACGTAGATAGCACAGACTGGGGTCATGGCGGCGTTTCAGGTGGTGTGCTTGGTTTCCGTGATACTTTCGTTGGCGCTTCTGGCTCTTGGGGTAATCTACGTGTGGGTCGTGTTCTTACGCCATTATACGAAATCGTCGATTGGCCATTCTCTAACCCTGGTCTAGGTTCTGTATTCGATTGGGGCGGTATCAACGGTCATTACGATCGTCAATCTAACCAAGTTCGTTACGATTCGCCAAAATTCGGTGGTTTCTCTTTTGCAGCTTCTGTTGGTCGTGATGATAACGACAATGGTGGTGGCGCGGCGACTCGTGATTCAGAATTCTTTGGCGCGAGCGCTAAGTACAGCTTTGAAAAAGTAACATTTATGGGTGGTGTTGAGTCTGGTACTCGTGTTGTTGGAGATACAGCAAAGTCTTGTGTATTTGACCCTGATGCACCAGGTACACCTGATTGTACAGCTGCAGTAGATGGTTATAAAGACGATACATTCGCTTATATTGTAGGCTTTGAAGCAAGCCTACCAGCAGGCTTTGGTATTGCAGCAGCATACAAAGGCGAAGAAATTGATAACGGTTCTCGCAAATATACTCAAGACTCATACTCTATTATTGGCCAATACTGGAATGGTCCATGGGGCTTTAAACTAGGCTACGCAGCGAATGATGATGCAGAGTTATCTGGAACAACTGCTTCAAATTCTTCTCTAAAAGCGAGCGCAACAGATAAGAGTGATACTATCTCTGGTCAACTTATGTACGTGGATAATGGCTTTGTACCTTATCTACGTGTAGCAAGCCGTAGCTTTACTGACAATGACCGCGGTGAGGTTTCATCAGATATCGTAACTCGCATTGGTCTTGAGTACGGTTTCTAAGTTAAAGTTATCTGCTTAAAACAGTTAAATTAAAATCAAAACGCTGGTAAATCTTTTTGCCAGCGTTTTTCCATAGTGAACATAAGGAATTAGTCATAATGAATAAAGTTAGTGTAGTTGTATTATCATTATTTTTGGGAGCTTGTAGTTCACTTGATTCACAAAGCAATTTTGCAGATTCAGTGGCGGATGTACAGCCCAAAGGTGGTTACATTAAAGTAACCGGTCAATCTTACGTAGCAGAAAATAGAGCAAATGTAGGCGCAGACATTCTCAAGTCGTCGCTTTACTTTACATACAATAAAGAAGTAACACCAAATACTGCCCCAGAATCTTCAATTACTATGGACGTGAGTTACTTCCAAAGTTACAAAGAGTACGAAACGGTTAGTTTTTTTGGTAAAACGATAGAATTAGAAGATAGACAAGTACCAAGAGAAAGCTGCAGCGAGCACTGTACTAAGACTCAATATATTAAGTTTCCATTAAGTGACGCTGATATTCAGCAAGCAAGACAAAAGAATTTAGAATTTACGCTTGAAGGCCAAAACTCAGTGATGAGTACAACTTTCATTTTGCCGAAAGCGTATATCGACACAATTTATAACGGTGCAAATAATCATACAGCTATCGCGGTTGCTCCAGTCGCGGCTGTTCCAGTAGCAGCAGTAGTTGCTGAAGAGCCAAAAGCATCACAAGCACAAGAGATGGTGAATTACTGGTATGGTGAAGCAACCAAAGAAGAGCAATCTGCAGTAACAGATTGGGCATTCAAGAACCGTAAGAACGCTAACCCAGCATTACTAGAAGGCTCAAAAGAGATCGAAATGGTTTCATACTGGTTCAATAAGCTAGACAGTGAAGAAAAATCTCAAACTATGATTTGGCTGTTAGAGCAAGAGTAGGCTTCTAACGTAAGTCTCTAGCTATGTTTTTCAACCGCAGTATTGTATAACAGCAGTACTGCGGTTTTTCATTTTAGGCTTACAGGTAAGATTGTGAATATTGGTGAAGTAGCGAAACGTGTTGGTACAACAGCGAAATCCATTCGTTTTTACGAAAGTAAAGGCATGATGAGCCCACCGCACCGATCAGAAAATGGTTACAGGCAATATGGCGAGATTCATATCGAACAGTTAGAGTTCGTTTTGAGAGCTAAAATGGTTGGTTTCACTCTCGATGAGTGTAAGTCACTGGTTGAGTTGGCAATGAATCCCAACAGACAAAGCTACGAAGTAAAGAAGAAGGCTACTCAGAAGTTAGATGAAATAGAGTTGAAGCTTGCGGAGTTAAACAAGATGAAGGTGCAGCTACAATCTTGGGTACATGACTGCCCTGGAGATACTTCAACGGAATGTCCTATCTTGAATAATCTATCTGGCCGCAGTTAGGTTATTCCAGTTCTAAATAATCGTCAGGCAGCAATTTCATTACTAGCCTGACTTTAATCACCTATCACAGCACCTTTCCGCCGTAATGTTTACAGATCAACAGTGGTACATGAGTGACTGCGTTACCATCTGAACACTTAACGATAGGCCCCATGTTTCCGTTACCAGGAGACTGACTGCTCGCTAGAGCGCTTCCAAATGACAAGCTGAAAATAGCCGTTAGAATTATTAAAAAATGTCTCATACAAACTCCATTAGGTTTATCTCTAATTGAGATAATTGAAAGTATGGACAAGGAAAAGAAAATTTCAAAAATTGGACGGACTTAACATTTTTAATAATTATAAATAAGCGAGAGTAAGGTTAACTATTCATATATATATTGGGTAAGAAATCTGGCTTTCTTATACCTTTTTAGCTCAATCAAACTTTTTAGCTTTACGAAATAAGAACTTATTTTTTTTTCAATTCAATCTATCGCAATGATAATTCGAATATTATTAAGGTTCAAAAATAGAAAAAGCCTGCATTTATTGAAAATGCAGGCTTCATATAGCTCTTGTTTATAAAGGTTCTATTATTAGAACGATTCCGTCTAAAGCGACAATCTTAATTTCGGTTCCAGATGGAATATCTTGACTGGCCTTTGCTGACCAAGAAGAGTCACCGAACTTAATTCGACAGCTACCTTTCTTTACGTCTTCACTTAAAATAACGGTTTGACCTACCAATTGCTTTTCTCTTTGGTTTAACTCTCGCCCTGCATCCGATTGCTTGTCATTCGAGAGTTGTCTTCTCCACCACAACCAAGTGGTAATAAGAGAGAAGCTAGCAAAGGACAGCCATTGCATCTGCCAACCAATTGGTAGAGCACCCAAAAGTGCACCGACCAGCATGGCAGATATGCCTATCCATAAAAAGTAACCAGCGGTTCCAATTAGCTCAAGCGCTAACAATGCTAGACCAAACGCTAACCAATGCCAGTGGTTTACTTGTTCTAGTAATTCGACCATAAGTTAGTCCTTACTACCTTTGTCATTCTTATGTGCAAACATCTCCGCGATACCCGCTACAGAACCCATAAGGCCAGTTGCTTCGAGTGGTAGCATGATGATCTTGCCGTTTTCAGCTTGGCCTATAGATTTCAATGCGTCGGTGTAACCTTGTGCAATGAAGTAATTGACCGCTTGCATGTCACCTTGCGCAATTGCCGTTGATACCATTTCTGTCGCTTTAGCTTCTGCTTCTGCGGCACGCTCACGGGCTTCTGCTTGCAATATTGCCGCTTGCTTCTCACCTTCTGCTTTCAGGATCTCTGATTGCTTGTGGCCTTCTGCTTTCAAGATCTCAGCTTGTCGTACACCTTCTGCTTCTAAGATATCAGCACGTTTATTACGCTCGGCTTTCATCTGGGCATTCATCGCAGCAGTAAGGTCTGCTGGTGGCTGTACGTCTTTAATTTCGATACGGGTGACTTTTACGCCCCAAGGGTTTGTCGCTTCATCAACGATGTTCAGTAGCTTGGTATTGATCATGTCACGCTGACTCAGCATCTCATCCAGTTCCATCGAGCCAAGCACAGTACGGATATTGGTGAGGGTTAAGTTACGGATCGCATGTTCAAGGTCATTCACTTCATAAGCTGCCTTAGGCGCGTCGATAACTTGAACAAAACAAACCGCATCGATAACCACATTTGCATTATCTTTGGAGATGACTTCTTGTGCTGGGATGTCGAGAACACGCTCCATCATGCTGATGCGCTGTCCAACTTTATCAATAAATGGAATGATTAAGTTAAGACCCGGTTTAAGGGTGTGTGTGTATCGCCCGAAGCGTTCAACGGTCCAGTTGTTGCCTTGTGGAACGGTTTTTACGCCAGCGAAGATAAATAACAGTGCGACGGCAGTAAAGACGCCGATAGTAATCAAGGTATCAATAGGCATACAAAATCCTTTGCAAGTTTGAGTTTTTGATAGTTCAGTATTGATACTGGCTCATATTTAAATTCTGAGCAAATTTATAAACGAGAAATGGGCCATAAATCATTGATTTTATGGCCCATTTGCATTCTATTATGCGATAAACTAATTGATTGAATTGTCAATTTTCGATGTTTAATCTACGGCTTTTTAGGTTTAACTAGTAAAGCAGAGAGTACAGTTGTCGACGGTACTTACTGGCAACTGGGTTACCTTGTCCAAGCGCACTCAAGATGTCCATGAACTCTTTCTTCATGTCACCATCGAGAGCATTAAGATCTTTGGCTAGGAAAGACCATAATAGATCCATAGCTTCTTCACTGCGGTTCACTTGGTGATATTGCAATGCTAATTCAGATGCTGTTTTAGCGTCGCTCGGATTTTGCTGAAGAGCGGCTTCTAATGCTTGTATTTCAGGGCTGTCTGCTGCTTGTTTATGAAGTTCAAGCTTTGCAACTAAGCCTTTGTAGTAGTTGTCTTGGTACTCAAGAGGGATAGTTGCTAGCTGAGTTTCAGCAAGGTCAAATTGTTGTGTTTCTAACAAACACTCTGCGATCGCCAGTTTTACTTCACCTTTATTCGTCAGCTCTGCTGGAAGTTGCTGCATTGCTGCTAGTGCCTGTGTGTGCTCGCCAGCTTGCATTTGCTCAAGAGCCTGACGCAAAGCAAGTTCATCTTGGCTAGGAAGGTGTTTGCTGAGCATATCGACAATAGCTTCTATGCTTTGAGGGCCACCGAGCCCATCGACTGGCTGACCATTAACAAACAGTGCAATAGTGGGCAGTGCTTGAACACCAAACTGGCTAGCAATAGCTTGATCTTGTTCGCAATTGAGCAGGGCTAAGGTGAAGGCACCGTTGTATTGCTGAGTTAAAGTTTGCAGTTCAGGAATGACTTGGGCGCTCTCTTGGCTCATTGGTGCCCAAAAATGGATGAGTACAGGGGTCTGCATCGAACCTTCTAATACTTGACGAAAGTTCTGCTCATTAAGTTCAACAATATGCGGAGATTGCATTTACGTTCCTTGAGGTTTGTTTTGTGGATACGTTGCAAATATGGGGGGGTTAGTCGGTAACTTCAAGATCTAACTCGGTTATCTCGGATAAAAAGAACCAAAAATAGAAAAACGCTATGCTTCGATGTTGATAGAGTTGTTATCTCAACATGGAAGGCATAGCGTTATCATCGAGGTAGTCAGTGAGGCGTTGCGTGAGATACTCAAAACAGTATAAACAGCGTAATTGCCAGACCCACACCTACCCAATTAAGTCGGTTTAAAGTCATGAGATTTCCAGAGTAGAACCATCAATTGGGAATAACTGATGGGATAGGATAAGCATGACATCTTAATGTTACGGAAAAATTACATCGTTACATTAAAGTTTGCAACTCTGCATTCAAAGTTAGTATTTTATGCAGCTTTTCTCAAAATAGGGTCTAGCAAGCGACTCGGTAGGATCCTTTTCAATACCGCGAACACTTTAGTTGGGGTCGTAACTCGGTATCTTAGCTTGGGTTTGTCGGCGGTGAGAGCATGGAATATTGGCTCAATACAACTTTCTGGAGGCAGAACAAAAGCGTTATTCGATGATTCTTTTTCGAGTCGGTCTTTTTGTTGTTGGTAAGCGTCTTGGTGAGCGCTGCCAGAAATGTTGATCCATTTATTGAACGCTTTCAGGGCATTGGTTCTAAATTGAGTCTCAATTGGCCCAGGTTGCAGTAATGAGATCTGTATACCACTGCCATGCAGTTCTAATCGTAAGGTATCCGTCCAACCCTCAATCGCGAATTTAGAAGCATTATAAGCACCACGATACTTCATGGCTGCAAAACCTAATACGGAACTGTTTTGTACGATCCGACCTTCTCCACGCTCGCGCATGTGTGGAAGGATCTGACAGACGAGATGATGCCAACCAAAGAAGTTGGTTTCGAATTGTTCTCTGAGTCCTTGGGTTGGTAAGTCCTCTAGCGCACCTGCTTGACCGTAAGCACCGTTATTGAATAATCCATACAATCCATTAGGTGCGAGATCAATAGCAAGCTTGGCGCCATGCTCAATACTTTCTTGGTTGGAAAGATCTAATTGAATACAGGTGAGGCCTTCATCTTGAAGGCGTTGAACATCTTGTGGATCACGACAAGATGCAATGACATGAAAACCACGCTTTTGAAGTGCATGAGCACATGTATAGCCAATACCTGTTGAGCAACCGGTAATCAGAATCGACTTGTTCACACTTAATCCTTTATTAGAGTCTCTATCGCTCTAGGGTAAAGAATTAGTCTTGATGTTGTAACAAGTTTTTTAGTGCTGGCTCGATTCTTGAGTAACTAAAGATGAATCCCATCTCAGTGAGTTTCTTCGGCTTGGAGCGAATGCTGTCAAATAGCAAACAAGATGATTCCCCCATGAGAATCGACATTGCCCATTTCGGCGTGAATAAGAAATGCGGTCGGCCTAATTGTTTCGCTAACGTGCTGCTGAACAGTTTGTTGGTCACAGGGTGAGGGGCACACATATTGAATTCCCCTTGAGCGTGGGGGAGTGACAACAAGTGATTGATGGCTCTCACCATATCGAGAATGTGAATCCATGGCATGTACTGCTCACCTGAACCTATTGGACCACCGACGCCGAGTTTATAAGGCAATAGCATCTTCTTGAGTGCGCCGCCATTCTCGCCAAGTACAACCCCTGTTCGCAGTAGTATCACGCGTGTGCTTTCTGATTGTGCTCTCTTGGCTATCTCTTCCCAGTGGGCACAGACTTTATGAGGAAAGCTTTCATCTTCTACTTGCAGTGACTCGTCAAACGGGTGCTGCTGTTGATCGCCATAGTAACCCACGGCTGAACCGCTAATAAAAGCGTGTGGCGGGTTGCTACTGGCATGAATTAATTCGACCAGCTTTTCAGTGATGTGCCAGCGGCTGTTACAGATCCTCTCTTTTTGTTCTGTACTCCAACGCTTATCGGCAATCGGCTCACCCGCGAGGTTGACCACCACATCAAAGTCATTGAGATCACTGAGCTCATCAAGGGATTGAATGTAATGAAGGTTGTTCTGGTTGAGGTGATTTAGGTTTTGCTTCGCATTTTCAGGACTCCGCGTCAGCAATGTCACGTCGTCAGTGTTCCAACTCTTGACCAATTCAGAGCCAATAAATCCAGTACCACCCGTTAACAATATCTTCATACCAATCTCCCTATTAAACATAATTATAGACATGGCTTGTTTTTAGTCGCCAATCAATACGAAAAAATCACTATAACGATCATAAGGTTTCAATCGTGTGATGCCCAAATTACGCCTTTTTCAATTTACAAAGGAGTGAAATTAAATTCATCAAGTCAGGATGTGTACCGTCATCACACTTATGCACTTTACTCGGATATGTTACCAACTGCGTAATATTTGTCACATAAGCAATGATAAGGATTTGCCATGATTATTATTAATTCATAATCAGCGACAAGGAATTGCGATGACGGCGGTGCTTGCTTTGTTTCGATCCATGTTAGGTAGCCTGAGGGATCTATTGCCAATCGTGGCGGTAATCGCTTTCTTCCAGCTTGCTGTCTTACAAGAGCCACTTCCTCATCTTTTATCTATTCTGACTGGCTTAGTGCTCGTCGTTTTTGGACTCACTTTCTTTATCTTTGGCCTTGAAATGGGGTTGTTTCCAATTGGCGAATCGATGGCTCAAGCATTTGCCAGAAAGGGGAGTGTGTTCTGGTTATTGATCTTCGCTTTTTGTTTGGGTTTTGGTACCACCATAGCCGAGCCAGCGTTAACCGCAGTCGCTGCCGAAGCCGCAGAAGTGGCAGCTGAGGGAGGTGTAATCCCCAATACGTTAGATGAAATGGAGCAGTATGCCAATGGCCTGCGCTTTACTGTGGCACTGTCAGTCGGTATCGCTATTTTACTCGGTGTGCTGAGAATCTTAAAAGGTTGGCCAATCCAGTACATGATCATCGGTGGATATATTGGAGTGGTCGTGCTCACTGCATTTGCTCCGGAAAACATCATTGGAATTGCGTATGACTCTGGTGGAGTAACGACATCGACGATCACCGTCCCATTAGTAACTGCGTTAGGGGTGGGTTTAGCCTCGGCAATTAAAGGGCGTAATCCGATGATAGATGGTTTTGGGTTGATCGCGTTTGCTTCGTTGCTGCCGATGATGTTTGTCATGGTGTACGGGATGGTGGTGACATGATCAGTGTTCAACAATTTATCGACACCTTTCTCGGCACTGTGATGGATGTGATCCCGATTGCGATCATCATCTTCGGTTTTCAGTTGGCGGTATTACGAAAGCCAGTCAATAACCTAGCCAAAGTGCTGATCGGTTTCTTCTACGTCATTCTTGGCTTATCACTCTTTTTGATGGGATTGGAACTCGCGTTATTCCCTCTAGGGGAGACGATGGCAATGCAACTCACCGAGCCGAGTTTTTTGACTGAGTTTAAGATCAGTTCTGGTCTTGCTTTGGCTTGGTTTGATTATTACTGGGTCTATCTTTTCGCGTTTTGTATTGGTTTCAGCACCACGATAGCCGAGCCCTCTTTGATTGCTGTAGCGATTAAGGCGAACCAAGTTTCCGGTGGCAGTATCAGCGTCAATGGGCTGAGGATCGCCGTGGCATTGGGCGTTGCTATCGGTATCTCACTGGGCAGCTACCGTATCGTTGCGGGTGACCCGATCCACTACTACATCATTTTTGGTTATGTCGTCGTGGTCATTCAAACCTTTTACGCCCCAAAACTCATTATTCCATTGGCCTACGATTCGGGTGGCGTCACTACATCAACGGTGACAGTCCCTTTAGTGACGGCGCTCGGGCTTGGACTCGCTTCAACCGTACCAGGAAGAAACCCTGTTATTGATGGCTTTGGGTTGATCGCCTTTGCCAGCTTATTTCCCATCATTTCAGTGATGGGCTATGCCCAAATAACACAATGGTTAAACCGTTTACACACCTCTAAGGAGAGCAAAGATGCGCTTTAAACTTATCTTAGCGTTTGTAGAAGAGAGCAAGACCGACACTGTGCTCGATGCCGCGCGTGATGCGGGCGCGACTGGAGCAACGGTGATTAACAACGCCAGAGGGCAAGGCTTAAACCAAAAAACCACCTTCTTTGGCCTAACGCTAGAGGTACAAAAAGATGTGTTGCTGTTTGTGGTTGAGGAACACTTAGCGAGGCATATTCTTGAAACTATTGGCGAAGTCGGTGAGTTTGACCAGGAGTCAGGACAAGGTATAGCGGTGCAGATCGATATCGAAGACGCAGTCGGGGTTGCGCATCAAGTCGAGACGTTAACAAAGGTTGTGGAGGATGAGCTATGAGTACCAGTGAAAAGATCCGAGTAGGCGATGTCATGGCCAATACGTATGTGATTATCGATGGGCTAACCACGGTGTTAGAAGCGATAGAGATGGCTAAAAAGCACAAAGTGAAGGCAATCATTGTCGATAAACGCCACGAAGATGACGAATACGGCATCGTATTGATGAATGACATTGCCAAGAAAGTACTGGCTAAGAACCGATCTCCAAAGCGAACCAATGTTTATGAGATCATGACCAAGCCAGCGCTAAGCGTGTCTGCTGAGATGAACGTAAAGTATTGCGCTCGCCTGTTTGAACGCTTTGGTATCAGTCGTGCGCCAGTAGTTCGTGATAACAAGATAGTCGGTATGGTTAGTTACAATAATATCGTGATCAATGGTATGGCGAGAGATGACGTGTAGCATTTAGATACGTACAATAGGCTCATAAATTTTATGGAGAAGTACGTGTGAAATTATTTTTTGCTTCAGACCTACACGGTTCGCTGCCAGCAACAGAAAAGGTATTAGAACTCTACCAAGCATCTGGTGCGCAATATTTAGTTCTATTGGGTGACATTCTGAATCATGGACCAAGAAATCCGATTCCAGAAGGATACAGCCCGCCGGCGGTTGCAGATAAGTTGAATGCGTTTTCTCAAGAGATCATTGCCGTTCGTGGTAACTGCGATAGCGAAGTGGATCAGATGTTGTTGTCTTTTCCAATGATGATGGATTACTCGTGGGTGCTATTAGAATCAGGCCAGCGTATCTTCCTAACGCATGGCCATTTGTACAACACCAATAAACGCCCTGCGTTGAAGGCGGGCGATATCATTGCACACGGTCATACCCATATTCCTGTCGCCGAATACCAAGATGACATCTTTATCTTTAACCCTAGCTCGGTGACATTCCCACGAGAGGGACACGCGGCAAGCTATGGCATCTATGAAAACAATACCTTCAAAGTCATTAGCCTTGAAGGTGATGTTCTCGTGAGTGGTCAGCTTTAAATCATTGGATCGGCTGTGAAAGGCTTATTTTGAGTCCACGTGGCCGAGATCTCTGTCTGGAGCAATGATGTTTCGTACTCTTTGCTTCAGAACTTTCGCCTCTGGAAAACCGTCATCTGCTTTTCTTTCCCAAATCTGCACACCATTACAAAAGATTTCGAACCTGCCTCCTGTGTCTGGGTGTAAGCTCACTTGTTCAATTTCTTCGCTGAAGGTATGCAGTAGCTCTTGGCATAACCAACTAGAGCGAAGCATCCAATTGCATTGACGGCAATAGTGTATCGCGATTGTGGCTTTTGTTGCTGTCTCTTTCGCTGGCGCCAGATTAGGTTGTTCCGTTTTCATGGTTAATCCTTAAAATGCTACATCCGTAATTTGATACCAACGGCTAACAAAAAAGGGGCTTCATGCCCCTTTTTTCTATTGGTTTACCGTTTCATGGTATTCAGCTATTCATAAACAGTAAATAGCGATCCAATCTTAGTTTGAAAACAATACGGTAGAACCATGATTTAAGCTAGTCAGTAGCAGTGCCTTCGGGTTAACAATATCTATGCGGCGGCTTTGCTCTGCGTCCATCTTAATGACTTGAGTGATCAGCTCTAGCTGTTCTTCTGAAAAGTCTTGGCGCTGAGCCGAGGTCACATCTTTAAACTCCGTTGGCGAAACCAGTAAGTAGTTATCGTTAATATCCCACTGACCCGTTTCAGAGATGTTGATGACATTCGCAGGCTCAGTTTGATTACCGTAAAGTCTAACCACTGACATTCTTAAATATGTACCATTTGGTAGGTATTTCGCATTCGATGATAGTTCAACTCTACGAAGTGGGCCGATTGAGTCAGCTTGCTTGTTATCGCTAATCAGCGTCACCATTCTCGACTGCCATTCATGCTGAGTGAGCAAGCGCTCTACTTTTGCATTGCTGCTCCAATATAGCCAACCACTCAAAAATGCCGATAGAACCAGTAAGATAATCGATACTTTTAATTTCATGTTACTTACCACCGTTACAAATGTCGTTTACATCCGACTGGTTTGCGTAAATTCTTAGGGTTACATTTTCGCTCGAGTAATCTTGCGGGTGAATGTAATTGAGGGCAAGGTTATTGGTTTGTCCTCCTGTAGCGATCACTTCAGCCGGCTTTAACACACCAGTGTGACTCGTGTTGTAACTTAATACACACTTTTCTATTGCTGGCAGCCAACTGCTGAGGTCTGGGTGGTTAACCGGTGATTGAACCTTTACACCATCCACTTCAGTCAAAACCGTGAACTCGGACTCCACCGGGGTAGTAAACGTTAAAACGAGAATCGGCATGATGAAAGCGGCAAGCAGTAACCAAAATGTTAACCATTTATTGGTGCTTTTAGCCGGAGCTACAACAGGAGCGGTTGCTGGTTCTACTGCCACTTTAGTTTGTTGAACTTTTGTAATTGGCTCAGGTTCAAATGTGTCAGTGATTGCTTGTTCAGTCGCTGCAGGCGTTGCAAACGTTAGGATAGGTTCAACGTCATTTTCTGCAATTTCAGCGGCTACTGGCTGATCATTTGATGACAGTGGCGCAGAGCGCTCAACGGTCGCAATAAATTGGTAACCGCGCTTCGGTACTGTCTTTACGAATTCAGGAGATTTAGTCGAGTCTTTGAGCATCTTTCTCAGAGTCGATACGGCTTGCGTTAAGCTTGAGTCATCCACCTCAAAGCCTTGGTCTCGCCAAACATACTCATGCAATTCATTACGAGTGATAACTTCATTAGGCCTTTCTGACAGCATCAAGAGAATACGGCTTTCATTGCTACCAAGACGTACGACTTCACCGTCGCTCATTTGATCGACAAGTGAATTGCTGTTTGGGTCGAATACGAACCGTTGTGCGAGAATAAACTTTGTGCCGATATTACTCATTGAATTCTTCTATTTTGGATTGTTTTGGGGGGCGAAATAGACAAATCTCAGGTGAAGTTCCGTTAATTCTTCACCAAATCATGGCTTATTTTATGTTCTTTTATATTTATCAGGCTCAAGGATAATAAAAACAGATAAAAAAAACAGTGTTTTTATGATTTTTGACCTTGAATTTACATTTGTCATCCTCATGTTAATGAACAGAAGAGTGGCATCAAGTGTTACGCCCCTATGATTATTCAACATAAAGTATAGATGTTTTGGAGTAAAAATGAGCGAAACGGCAACGCAAAATAAAGAGACTCGTGGCTTTCAATCTGAAGTAAAACAACTACTTCATCTAATGATTCACTCACTGTATTCAAATAAAGAAATCTTTCTACGTGAGCTGATCTCTAACGCATCTGACGCGGCTGATAAGCTTCGTTTTCAAGCTCTATCGAACTGTGACCTTTACCAAGGTGATGCAGATCTAGGTGTAAAACTTTCTTTCAACGCGGAAGCAAACACGTTAACCATTTCTGATAACGGTATCGGTATGAGCCGCGACAACGTTATTGAGCATTTAGGTACGATTGCTAAGTCAGGCACTGCAGACTTTTTCTCAAAGCTGTCTGAAGACCAAAGCAAAGACTCTCAACTGATTGGTCAATTTGGTGTGGGTTTCTATTCTGCATTCATCGTCGCAGACGCGGTAACGGTTCGCACACGTGCAGCTGGCCTGCCGAACAATGAAGCTGTTCAGTGGCACTCTGCAGGTGAAGGCGATTACACAATCGAAGACATCACTAAAGAGTCTCGTGGTACTGACATCGTTCTGCACATGCGTGAAGACGGTAAAGAGTTCTTAAATGAGTGGCGTCTGCGTGAAGTGATTGGTAAATATTCTGACCACATCGGTATTCCTGTTTCTATCTTCACAGCAGTGAAAGATGACGAAGGTAAAGACACCGAAGAGAAACATTGGGAACAGATCAATAAGGCGCAAGCGCTTTGGACTCGCAACAAATCTGATATCGAGAAAGAAGAGTACCAAGAGTTTTACAAGCACGTATCTCACGACTTTGCTGATCCACTAACCTGGAGCCACAACAAGGTTGAAGGTAAGAACGATTACACAAACCTGCTTTACATCCCAGCGAAAGCACCTTGGGACATGATGAACCGTGACCACAAGAGTGGCTTGAAACTTTACGTGCAGCGTGTATTCATCATGGATGACGCAGAGCAGTTCATGCCATCTTACATGCGTTTCGTTCGCGGCTTGATTGACTCAAACGATCTGCCATTGAACGTGTCTCGTGAAATCCTGCAAGACAACAAGGTAACTCAGTCTCTTCGTGGCGCATGTACCAAGCGTGTACTGACTATGCTTGAGCGCATGGCGAAGAATGACAATGATAAGTACCTAGAGTTTTGGAAAGAGTTCGGCCTAGTATTGAAAGAAGGCCCGGCTGAAGATATGGCGAACAAAGAGAAGATCGCTGGTCTACTTCGTTTCTCGTCAACGGAAGTGGATTCTGCTGAACAAACCATCAGCCTAGAATCTTACGTTGAGCGCATGAAAGAAGGCCAAGATAAGATTTACTACCTGACAGCAGATAGCTACGCTGCCGCTAAGAACAGCCCACACTTGGAGCAGTTCAAAGCTAAAGGTATTGAAGTGGTTCTAATGTACGATCGTATTGATGAGTACGTAATGAACTACCTGACTGACTTCGACGGTAAACAGTTCCAATCGATCACTAAAGCAGGCTTAGACCTAAGCAAGTTTGAAGGTGAAGAAGAGAAAGAGAAGCAAAAAGAGACAGAAGAAGAGTTCAAATCTGTTGTAGAGCGCACTCAATCTTACCTAGGTGGTCGTGTTAAAGAAGTTCGTACGACCTTCAAGCTAGCAACAACACCTGCGGTTGTTGTGACTGACGACTTCGAAATGGGCACGCAAATGGCGAAGCTTCTTGAAGCTGCGGGTCAAGCGGCACCGGAAGTGAAGTACATCTTCGAGATTAACCCTGAGCACGCACTGGTTAAACAGATGGCTGACGAAGCAGACGAGCAAGCGTTTGGTCGTTGGGTTGAGTTGCTACTTGGTCAAGCGATGCTGGCTGAAAAGGGCTCAATGGAAGATCCGTCACAATTCTTGGGTGCAATCAACGAGCTACTAACAAAGCGTTAGTCTTTCGACTTTAGGTTAAGCCAACAATTACAATAAAAAGCTCGCAAATGCGGGCTTTTTTTTATGAACGTCGTTGAAAATTGACCTAACGTGGTCAACGTCACCGTTATCGTCACAACAAATGTTGTCGATGCATTCTTTAGTCGTAAATTCAGCCAAATTGAATATTAATGTGATAGAATGCTCGACCTAATCAGCTGGGGCTAAGAAGCGACTATCTCCAGTTGTATGATTTTTAAACGTTATACCGAAACTTACCGTTTTGCTTCTGTTCACAGTTTTGCTTAGCCTCAATGGTTACTTAACGCTTTCTGTTCATCCTAAAAATGAGCAAGAATGGAGGGATAGTGAGCTTCGGTATAAATCATAATTTTATAAGAGGATTAAACATGCGCATCATTCTTCTAGGTGCTCCTGGCGCGGGTAAAGGTACTCAAGCTAACTTCATCATGAACAAATTTGGTATCCCTCAAATTTCAACTGGTGACATGCTACGTGCTGCTATCAAAGCGGGTACTGAGCTTGGTAAGCAAGCAAAATCAGTAATCGACGCTGGTCAGCTAGTTTCTGATGAAATTATCCTTGGTCTTATCAAAGAGCGTATCGCTCAAGATGACTGTGAGAAAGGTTTCCTACTAGACGGTTTCCCACGCACAATCCCACAAGCTGATGGCCTAAAAGAAATGGGCATCGCTGTTGATTACGTTGTTGAATTTGACGTAGCTGACGATGTGATTGTTGAGCGTATGGCTGGTCGTCGTGCTCACCTTCCTTCTGGTCGTACATACCACACTGTGTACAATCCGCCTAAAGAAGAAGGTAAAGATGACGTAACGGGTGAAGACCTAGTGGTACGTGATGACGACAAAGAAGAAACAGTTCGTGCACGTCTAGGTGTATACCACGATCAAACAGCTCCGCTAATCTCTTACTACGGTAAAGAAGCTGAAGCAGGCAACACTCAGTACCTTAAGTTTGATGGTACTAAGCAAGTTGCTGAAGTTAGTGCAGAACTTGAGAAAGCACTAGCATAATTGGCTAACAGCCAGTTTTAGAATTTGATATATTGGAAGCGACCTTAAGGGTCGCTTTTTTTGTTTCAATTTTTAGTACGATACCAATCTAGATAATTTGATTGCACATGATTCAGAACGGTTCAGACCCGATGGCAGTGGCTAGCAATTGAGAGTGGATGTTGTGTATCTCATATGAAGAGTGATTATTCAGACTTTCATTGAGGCGCAATGATCTTAAACTTATGCAGATTAGTATATTACTTTCCAGAAAATCACATATTGGTCTCAGGTATCTATGGAAAATAATAAAAAGCAGGGTGTTTTACTGGTGAACTTAGGAACTCCAGATTCGGCGACCCCCGCTGGCGTTCGTCGATTTTTGAGTGAATTCTTACACGACAAGCGAGTTGTAAACCTAACGCGTTGGCTTTGGTGTCCTATATTACATGGGGTGATTTTACCGATTCGCTCGCCTAAAGTTGCTAAGCTGTATCAGTCTGTCTGGATGGATGAAGGCTCACCACTGCTTGTGTACTCTCAAAGACAAGCTGAAAAGCTCCAGAAGAAGCTAGAGATGCCTGTTGCACTGGGTATGACCTATGGCAACCCAAGCCTAAAGACTGGTGTTGAGCAACTGATGGAGCAGGGCGTTGAGGACATCATCGTACTGCCTTTATATCCGCAGTACTCTGGTACAACCACAGCGGCGGTTTCTGATGGTTTAACCAAAGCCTTTAAGCAGATGCCAGTTATCCCGAGCTATCGCTTTATTCGCGACTACTACGCGCACCCAAGCTATGCCAAAGCATTGGCTGAAAGCGTCCGCAGTCATTGGGATAAAAATGGCAGAGCCGATCATTTAGTGTGTTCTTTCCACGGTATTCCGAAGCGACTGGCTGATGAAGGCGATATCTACCCTCAGCATTGTGAAGCGACAACAAAGCTGCTTGCGGCAGAGTTAGGTTTGTCAGCGGACGATATCACAATGACATACCAATCGCGATTTGGTCGAGAAGAGTGGTTGAAGCCATACACTGACGAGACACTTGAGTCACTGCCGAGTAAAGGCATCAAGAAGATCGACATCATGGCACCTGCCTTTTCGGTTGACTGTTTGGAAACGTTGGAAGAGATTTCAGACCAGTGTAAAGAGACGTTCATTGACGCTGGTGGTTCGGACTTTAGCTACATTATGTGTCTGAACGACAGAGACTCACACATCGACATGATGGCTGAACTAGTGGCGCTTCATCGCTAACTGATATGGCGATTGAATAGATAACAAAAGGGCTGCTCATTGAGCAGCCCTTTTTGATCTTGATGTTTCTTCTTGAAATCGATCTAGCTATTAAGCGACCGAAGTTTCTGCTTTTGGTTCTGCTTCAAGCGTCATGTTGGTTTCTACACCATGCATCCATGATACAAGCTTACCAGCACAAAGCAGCAGTAATATGGCACTCACCGTTGCTGTGATAGCAATACCACTGAAGATTGACATAGCACCAAGCTCACCAACGTGAGAACCGACCAGGCCTGCCACGTAGTTTGCCACCGCATTGAAGCCAAACCATGCACCCATCATCAATGATGCTAGGCGAAGCGGAGCTAACTTAGTGACCAACGACAGGCCAATAGGCGATAGACAAAGCTCACCAAGGGTATGGAAGAAGAAAGCACCGACTAGCCATAGCATTGATGTTTTCACGGTTAGGTCACCGCCTTGCTCCATTACCGCGCCCATCATGCACACAAAGCCCAGTGCTAAGAAGAACAATGCCATTGCAAACTTAACAGGAGAGTTGGGTTCACGCTTACCCAGTTTCACCCAGAACGCAGCAATGATTGGAGCAAGTGTAATGATGAAGAATGGGTTCAAAGATTGGAACCACGCAGCAGGAACTTCAAAGCCACCAATCATACGGTCAGTATATTGTTGAGTGTAGATGTTCATTAGGCCGCCAGCTTGTTCAAAGCCCGCCCAGAAAACAATCACGAACAGACCCATGATAAGAATCACTTTTAGTCTGTCGAACTCTTCTTTGGTCAGTGGCGCTTTTTCTTTAGATTTGTTTAGTGCTTTCGCTCTTGCAGCAGCAGGTACAGAACCGATGTTGCCCAACCAAGACTGAGCCATTGTCACTTGCATGATCAAGCTAATAACCATACCAATACCAGCGGCTAGGAAACCTGCTTTCCAACCGAATGAATCGACAGCAGCACCTGAAATTAAGCCACCAAGCAGCGCACCTAAGTTGATGCCCATGTAGAAAATGGTGAAAGCACCGTCACGGCGGTTATCGCCTTCTTGGTACAGATCGCCAACCATGGTTGAGATGTTCGGCTTAAACATACCGTTACCACTGATTAGCAGTGCTAAACCAAGGTACAGCGCGTTCACTTGGTCTAAACCGATGAAGCCGTTAGGTAGAGCCATTGTAAATTGGCCAAGTGCCATCAATACACCGCCAATCATAATTGATTTACGCTGACCTAGGTAGTTATCGGCAATCCAGCCACCAATTAATGGTGTGATGTAGACTAAGCCGGTGTAAATACCGTAGAGATCGAGTGCGTCTTTCGTTGACCAACCCAGTCCACCGTTGAGGGTAGTGTCAGTCAAAAATAAGACAAGGATGGCACGCATCGCATAGTAAGAGAAACGTTCCCATAGCTCTGTGCTAAAAAGTAGAAATAGGCCTCTAGGGTGGCCAAAGATGTTGTGGTTGCTTGGCATAAGTTTTACTAATTTTAGGTATTAAAAGATTTTATAGCCATTCATGTATACACAGTGGGATAAAAGTCTGCAATAGACTTATTTTATGGTCACGACAACTTGGTTTAACTAAGATGTTGATATTAAATATCTTTATTTTTAATGTTGCCCATTTTAGATGTGCTGCAAACTAATTTTCCAGATTTGAGTTGGTTGGTTAATAACCTTCATTAAAGTTGTGTTGAATTAAAATCTTTAGATATATTGCTCTGGTGTATCATTTTGAGTTTGAAGGGAGTGGCATGCGCATTATGTGGGGCATACATATGCTTACAACAATGAGTCTTTTGATCTCTAAATGATCTCTGTACAATGCTTAACCACTCCGAGACCTATAACTTTTTGTTGATAAATTGGTCTGCTACGCATTATTTTTCGTTAGCAACGATTCATTTTATTAATGGTGATTTAACCGTTTTAGGCATGTGGTAAAATATCTAAAAATATAAAATGGCTAGTCAAATGAAACGTTGGTATTTGCTTTACTGTAAGCGTGGTGATCAAAAACGCGCTCAGCAGCACTTAGAGAATCAGGGGGTAGAGTGCTTTTACCCTCAAATAGAAGTCGAAAAGGTGGTGAGAGGGAAAGAAAAGCAGGTTAAAGAACCGCTGTTTCCGTCTTACATCTTTGTTCGCTTCGACTATGAGCAAGGTCCTAGCTTCACGACCGTTCGTTCAACACGTGGCGTTGTGGACTTTATTAAGTTCGGTTCACTGCCGCACGAGGTCCAAGGAGACTTGGTGTTTGAACTTAAAGAGTTTGAGAAGTGCTGCAGTAACGAAGTGGAAGATTGTTGTGTTGAGTTTGAATCTGGACAGGTAGTTAAGATTCAGAGTGGCCAATTTGCTGGGGTTGAAGCTATTTTCGATCAGAAAGACGGTGAGGCTCGATCGATTATGCTGGTGAAAATGATCAGCCAAGTCGTTCCAATCAGTATTGAGAACGAAGCACTACAAGCTCGCGCATAACTGCAGTAATAAAAATAGGCTTAAAACAAAAGGCGCATAATGCGCCTTTTTTAGTCTTTAGGATTTGTTCAAAACGCTCTAAGCGTTGTAAGCATCGTTGTGAACGGCTTGTACTGCACGGCCTGATGGGTCGACACAGTTTTTGAATGACTCATCCCACTCAATCGCTTTCGCTGATGAACAAGCAACTGAAGGACCACCAGGTACACACTCTGCCGCAGATTCTAGAGGGAATAGCTCCTCAAAGATTTCACGGTAAGCATAACCTTCTTTGGTTGTTGGCGTGTTGTAAGGGAAACGGAACTTAGCAGCTTCCATTTGTTGATCCGTTACTTTTGCTTCAGCCGTTGCTTTCAATGTATCAATCCAATCGTAGCCAACACCATCAGAGAACTGCTCTTTTTGACGCCATGCGATTGAATCTGGTAGGTAGTCTTCAAAACACTCACGCAGGATGTGTTTCTCCATCTTACCGTTACCGCACATCTTATCTTCAGGGTTCAGACGCATTGCGACATCGATGAACTCTTTATCCAAGAATGGTACACGGCCTTCAACACCCCATGCCGCTAGCGATTTGTTTGCACGAGCACAGTCGAACATGCTTAGAGCAAGCAGTTTACGTACTGTCTCTTCGTGGAACTCTTTCGCGTTTGGCGCTTTATGGAAGTACAGGTAACCACCAAAGATTTCATCAGCACCTTCACCTGAAAGTACCATCTTGATTCCCATCGCTTTGATCTTACGAGCCAGCAAGTACATTGGCGTTGATGCACGAATCGTCGTTACATCGTAAGTTTCGATATGGTAGATAACGTCACGGATTGCGTCTAGGCCTTCCTGAATAGTGTAAGTCATCTCATGGTGCACAGTTCCGATCTTGTCCGCAACTTCACGAGCAGCGATAAGGTCTGGTGCGCCTTCAAGACCAACAGCGAACGAGTGCAGTTGTGGCCACCAAGCTTCAGATTGCTCATCATCTTCGATACGCATTGCCGCAAAGCGTTTTGCAACTGCTGAAGTAATTGATGAATCCAGGCCACCAGATAGAAGTACACCGTAAGGAACGTCAGTCATTAGTTGACGTTTAACGGCTGCTTCTAGAGCTTCAGTCAGTTCTTCTTTGCTTGTGCTGTTGCCTTGTACCGCAGCGTACTCGTTCCAATCGCGGATGTAGTAGCGTTGAGGTTCAGCATCTTTCGAAGAGTAGAAGCTACCTGGAGGGAATTCACTGATAGTCTTACATACTTCAACCAATGCTTTCATCTCTGAAGCCACGTAGTAGTTGCCGTGCTCATCGTAACCTTGGTAAAGCGGGATGATACCAATATGGTCGCGGCCCACTAGGTACTCGTCTTTCTCTTCGTCGTATAAAACGAATGCGAAAATACCGTTAAGCTCTTCTAGAAGGTCTGCACCCATCTCTTGGTATAGCGCTAGGATAACTTCACAGTCAGAATCAGTCTGGAACTGGTACTTATCTTCATAGCGTGCACGAAGTTCTTTGTGGTTATAAATTTCACCGTTTACTGCAAGAATGTGCTTTTTGTCTTGACTGTATAGTGGTTGAGCACCACTGTTCAAGCCAACAATAGCAAGACGTTCATGAGCAAGGATTGCTTTTTCACCAGCATAGATACCAGACCAGTCTGGACCACGGTGACGAAGCTTCTTAGACATTTCTAAAGCAATAGGGCGAAGTGCTGCGGCATCACTTTTAATGTCGAGAATGCCAAATACTGAACACATAGAACTTCCTTTTAAATAATTTCCAAATCAACTGCATTCAATTTGCCATTCTGGCTAAAAAAAGCAACCGGATGTGAGCAAAAAAATAATATAAAGGGTTTTCTGTTAGAAATTATCTAATTTTTATGTGCTTTTGGTGTGTGATGTTTAATTGCGGTTGGTTTTTTAAACAAAAACCTCTCAAAAGTGCGAAAAATAGGCAGTTTTGAGAGGTTTAGTTGAACACTGTCTAATACTAGATTTTATTGATATTTGGATTTAACTGTTCGCAAACGTGGCGAGCAAAACCACTACCAGCCTCGCTGTAAATGTTAAATGCCGCATCAACGCCATTCTCTTTCAGTGTTTCGAGTTGATCGGGATATTCAGCAATAGCCGCAATTTGGCCTTTAAAGTTACGTGACTTTAATTGTTCTAAAGCGGTTTGATTACCTTGGTGGTGAGGCATTGCCAAAATCACCAGCTTTACGTTTGCTGTATCTAGAATTCGCTCCCAGAAATCTGGGTCAGTCGCGTCGCCAGAAATCACGTTTCTGCCTTGGCTTCTGTGGTTGTGCGCGGCTTCTTCACGCACTTCTACACCTAGGCTGACCTTGCCATAGCGAGTACGTAATTCGTCATAAGCACCGGTACCAATTCGGCCCATACCTAGAATAAGCACTTGGGCACGACCAGGGTCAATTCGCTTATCACGTCGGTGAAGCTTTTCTGACGCATGCTCTTTTAGCCATTTACCTGACTGCTGATAAAGCTTATGACCAGCTCGGTTTAAAGGAGCAGCGATTAGAAAAGACAGTGAAACTGCAATGGCAACGGCAACTAAGATATCACCCGACATCCAACCCATCTTGAAGGCGAGACCACCAACGATGAGGCCAAACTCGCTATAGTTAAACAGTGATAGCGAGGCAAGTAGAGACGTTCGAACACGGAACTTGAAGCGGTTGAGTACCAAGAAGTAGAGAACACCTTTCACTGGCAGCATCAGCAAGAACAAGATTGCGAGCATAAAGCCTTGAATGGTTGGTTGCTCTGACAGACCAATATTCAAGAAGAAACAGACAAGGAAAAGTTCTTTAAGGTTAAACAGCGACTTTGATAATTCTGAGGCTTTTGGGTGACCAGCAAGTAACATACCTAGAACAAGAGCCCCCAAATCTGGTTTCACACCAACCAAATGGAATAAACCAGCACCGACGACTAATGCGAAGAAGATGCCGGAAAGAACCAGCATCTCACCGTGACCAACCCAATCGAGCACTTTGTAGAACAGTGGGCGTAATAAGGGTAGGGCAAACAGAGCAATTGCATACCACTCAGGTATTTTGCCCGTAGAAGCCGTTAAGAATACTACGGCGAAGATATCCTGCATGACCAAGATACCAATCGCTAACGTTCCGTAGGTCGCATTCATTTCGCCTTTCTCTTGCAGAGTCTTAACCGCAAATACAGTACTAGAGAATGAAAGAGCAAAACCGAGCAGAACGATCTGTTCTACCGACATGGCAGCTAGCGATGAAATACCTAAGAACTTAAAGCCAAACAGGGCGACGGCGAAAAACAGAGTGGACAAAAGGTTGTGGATTGTCGCGCCAGCCCAGATCTCTTTAGAGAGTAGGGTTTTGATATCGAGCTTTAAGCCGATAGTAAATAGAAGCAGCGTGACACCAAGGTCAGCTAAAGTAATGATGGTGTCATTGGTTTCAAAGCCAAAGGCAAAAAGCCCAAAGCCTGCAACCAAAAAACCAACTAATGGGGGAAGGTGACACTTTAAAGCAATAAATCCTGCGATAAACGCAGTGGATATTAATATAAGTTCCATAACTTGTTGTTGTAGTTCCCTAGCTTAAAAAAAACGGGCCGTGTTTATACAAA
>NZ_JBFRLK010000049.1:103840-136039 GCF_041469805.1 Vibrio sp. 10N.286.48.C11
GTGTTTATACAAACACGGCCCGCGGAAAATCAGAATTGTTTTCTCTAGTCTTCGAGAAGCTTCTGCAGTAACACGCCGTTAAGCATGGCGCGCTTAATCATAGCAAAAGCTCCCATCGTAGGATGTTTATCGATCTGTGATGCTACAATAGGCAGGCCGCTATGGAAAGTCGTTAACGACTGATTCTCTACATTGCGCTTAATTGCAGGAAAAACAATCTCTTGTGCCTTGGTAATATCACCAGCAATGATAACTTTTTGAGGGTTAAATAAGTTAATCGTCATCGCGATAGCCTTACCTAACTGGTTTCCTACTCGAACTAAGCTTTGCTTGGCTAGCTCATCACCATTAATCGCGTGGTCACAAACGTCTTGAATCGTAATATGCTCAAGCTCTGTTAAAGAAGACTCATAGCCTTGTTTAATCAGCTTCTGCACGCGTTCAACGATAGCTGGGTTTGCCGCTACTGTTTCAAGACAGCCGAAGTTACCACATTGGCATTGCTCGCCTAGCGGATCAATTTGGATATGACCAATTTCACCCACATTACGGTTATGACCTAGGAAAACCTGACCATTAACGATAATGCCTGCACCTGTACCACGGTGAACACTGACCAAAATAGAATCTTGGCTATCTTTACTTGCACCGAAGTAGTGCTCAGCAAGCGCCATTCCACGAACATCGTTACCAACAAAACAAGCAACATGGAATGTATCGCGAATAATGTCGCTTAATGCGAGGTTATCGATGTCGGTATTCGGCATGTACTCAACAACACCGGTCGTTGGGTTAACCAAGCCTGGAAGCGTGACACCAATAGCAATCAGTTGTTCGATCTTTGGTTGATGCTCAGCAATGAAAGCTTTGAGGTTATTGACCAAGCCTTGGGTAAGGTCTGATTGGTCTGAATAATTCAGGTCTTGCTGTTGGAAAGCCAATTCACGACCACCAAGGTCATGCAGGCTTATTTGAATGTAGTCTCGACCCAAACGCACAGCAACAGAATGAAAAGGCTCTACTTCTGTGGTTAGGGAGATAGCGCGTCTACCGCCAGTAGACGCTTGCTGCGCAACCTCTTTAATTAGGCCGCGCTCTAAAAGTTGGCGGGTAATTTTTGTAACACTTGCCGGTGCGAGTTGGCTTACATCAGCCACTTGTATACGACTGATAGGCCCCTGTTGGTCTATAAGTCGGTATACCGCCGCACTGTTTAGTTGTTTAACTAAGTCTACGTTACCTATTTGTCCGCCATTCATACTTAATTGTGCTCGTATTGTCCGTTAACAACAGTCGCTTTAACGTTAAAGTCTCGGTCAAATACAGCTAGGTTTGCAACCATGCCTTTTTTGATTCGACCTAGCTTGCTTTCTACACCGATAGCCGTAGCTGGGTATAGCGTAGCCATGCGAAGAGCTTCGTCTAAAGCGATACCAGCGTGCTCAACTGTATTCTGAACTGCTTCAATCATAGTCAGAGCTGAGCCGCCCAGTGTGCCGTTTTCATCAACACACTTACCATCACGGTAATATACTTTCTTACCGACAAAAATAAAGTATTCCATGTCAGCACCTGCAGGAGCTGTGGCATCCGTCACTAATACCAACTTTTCTCCCTTGATTTTATGCGCAATTCTGATGTTTGCGTAATCAACGTGGAAGCCGTCGGCAATAATGCCAGCGTAAACCTCAGGAGTATCGTAAATCGCGCCAACAACGCCAGGCTCACGACCAACCATCGGCGTCATTGCATTGAACAGGTGAGTGGCGAACGTGATACCAGATTCGAAACCTTGACGCGCTTCTGCGTAAGTTGCGTTGGTGTGGCCGATAGAAACGACAACGCCAGCTTTGTGCAGGCGTTCGATGTGTTCAGGGTCGTTAAGCTCTGGAGCCAATGTTACTTTTGCAACAAGGTCACGGTTCTCACAGATAAGCTCAATCATTTCGTTGTCAGATTTACGAATGTGATCGACGCTATGGATGCCTTTTTTCGCAACGTTTAGGTAAGGGCCTTCAAGGTGCAGACCTAAAGATTGGTTTTGGTACTGGTTATGGTATTCACGAGCTGCCGTAATAACCGCACGCATATCTTCGTCTGAAGAGGTGATAAGCGTTGGTAGGAAGCTAGTACAGCCAGATTTCAGGTTCGCTTTGTGCATGATCTGCATGGTTTCTGCAGTGATCTCATCGTTAAGCATTACACCGCCACAACCATTCAGTTGTAGGTCAATGAAACCTGGGCTTAGGTTTGCTCCGTCTAGGTCGCGAAGCTCGATTCCTTCTGGCAATTCAGAGATAGGACAGACTTTTTTGATCAGTTCGTTTTCGATTACAACAGCATGATCGGTTAGAACATCACTACCAGTGTAAATTTTACAGTTACTTAGCGCGTACATAGTCAGCTAATCCTTATTTCGTGAGATCTTTTAAATTCGTTCGTTACCTAAATGCGGACTTAGTTTGCGAGCATCATTTACGTAACGATTTATCTTTTATGGGCAAACGGCTTCAAAATGAGAAGCGATTTAAGTTGTTGAAAAACATATGAACAATTGATTTTTATTATACATTTAGGTCCATCAATAATGATTATTCACGGTGCTCTATAAGCCCGGAGTTACCATCTTTTTGCCTAATGATTAGATTTGGATTTTATCCATAAATGTTCGTTTTTTTTAATGATAAAATAAGTTTTATGATCTCGCTAGCAAAAACCTCTGGATTTGGTAAAAACTGGTGATTAGGATCACAAATGGTAAGGTTTTAATTTGCGGAGCAAAATTAATTGAATACACTGAATAGGACTAAATTGAGCGACTAAAATAAGTTTCTCAAACGAATTCTAAAAAATCCTATAGGGGGAAACAACTGGTGAATATTCTAGGATATGCGCAGAAGCTTGGTAAGGCGTTAATGCTACCAATCGCAACGCTTCCGATTGCGGCATTGCTGCTACGTCTGGGTCAACCAGACTTACTCGATATCGCATTCATGGCATCTGCTGGTAACGCAATCTTCAGTCAACTACCATTATTGTTTGGTTTGGGTATAGCTATTGGTCTTTCTAAAGACGGTAACGGCGCAGCAGGTCTTGCTGGTGCAGTTGCTTACTTTGTTCTGACAGCAACCGCAACAAACATCGATGCTAGTGTAAATATGTCATTCTTCGGCGGTATCTTTGCAGGTATCATCGCAGGTCACTCTTACAATGCATTCCACGCGACTCGTCTTCCAGAGTGGCTAGCATTCTTCTCTGGCAAACGTCTAGTTCCTATTATGGCTGGTCTATTTGCTCTAGTTGCTGGCGCAATCTTTGGTGTTGTATGGCCTGCTGTTCAATCTGGTCTAGATGCACTTGCTCACGCAGTTTCAACGTCTGGCGCTATCGGTCAATTTGTTTACGGTACTCTTAACCGTGCACTTATCCCAGTAGGTCTACACCATGTACTGAACTCGTACTTCTGGTTCGGTATGGGCTCTTGTCAAGAGATCGTAGTTGCTGCAGAAGGCTTCTCTCAACTTTGTGTTGACCCTGCACTAGCTAAAACTTTAGTTGTTGGTCAAGAGTACACATTTGAATTTGCTAACTCAGTTAACCCAGAAATTGTTGCAACTGTTAAAGAAGTAACTGAAACAGTTAAATCTGGCGACCTACACCGTTTCTTCGGCGGTGATAAAGGCGCTGGCGTATTCATGAACGGTTTCTTCCCAGTAATGATGTTCGGTCTACCAGGTGCTGCACTTGCAATGTACCTAGCTGCTCCTGCTGAAAAACGTAGCCAAGTTGGTGGCGCACTATTCTCAGTTGCATTCTGTTCATTCCTAACAGGTATCACAGAGCCGCTAGAATTCATGTTCGTATTCCTAGCTCCTGCTCTATACGCAATGCACGCTGTATTTACAGGTTTGTCTCTAGTAGTTGCTAACATGTTTGGTACTCTGCACGGTTTCGGTTTCTCTGCTGGTCTTATCGACTTCGTATTGAACTGGGGTCTAGCAACTAAACCATTCGTACTACTACTAATCGGTCTTGGCTTCGGTGCTCTATACTTCTTCACTTTCTCTTTCGCAATCCGCGCTTTCAACTTGAAATCGCCAGGTCGTGAAGATGATGACGAAGCTGTTGCAGCTCCTGCTGGCGAAGCACCAAAGGGCGACCTTGCACGTCAATACCTGAAAGCTCTAGGTGGTCACGACAACCTAACTTCAATCGACGCTTGTATCACTCGTCTACGTCTAACTCTTAAAGACCGCTCTGTTGCAGATGAAGTTGTTCTTAAGAAACTTGGTGCTAAAGGTGTGGTTAAACTAGGTGAAAACAACCTACAGGTTATCCTAGGCCCACTAGCTGAAATCGTAGCTGGCGAAATGAAAGCTATTGGTGCAGGCGAAGACCTATCTGATGTAAAACTTCCACAGTAAGGGAAGTACTTAATTAAGACGTAAAGTTACTCTTAAGTAAGTGTCAAATTGAAAGCCTCCCACACGGGAGGCTTTTTTGTGCCTGCAGTTTAAGACCAGCGAACACGGTTCGTTCTATTCTTCATCGAATAGCAGAAATAATCGCAATTAACGGACGGTTCTTATTGTGCAAAGGCTAAGAATTGTGGATGATTAGCAACAATGATCTTTCTATCTTTGACTGGCGCTATAAGCGACCGTTTTCTTGGGGACGAAAGATAACTTTCTCTGACAATACTAAATACATAGAGGTGCTATAGATGAGTGAAGCTGAGGCTCGTCCATCGAATTTCATTCGCCAAATTATTGATAAAGATTTAGCGGATGGTACACACAGTAGCGTGCATACTCGTTTCCCGCCGGAGCCAAATGGCTACCTGCACATTGGTCACGCTAAATCTATTTGCTTGAACTTTGGTATTGCTCAGGACTACCAGGGACAATGTAATCTTCGTTTCGATGATACAAACCCTGAAAAAGAAGACGTTGAATACGTTGAGTCAATTAAGAATGATGTAAGCTGGTTAGGCTTCGAATGGTCTGGTGATATTTGCTACTCATCAAACTACTTCGATACGCTTTACGCTTATGCTGTGGAATTAATTAATAAAGGCTTAGCGTATGTTGACGAGCTAAGTCCTGATCAAATCCGTGAGTACCGTGGCACGCTAAAAGAGCCAGGTAAAGCGAGCCCATACCGTGACCGCAGCCCAGAAGAGAACCTAGCGTTGTTTGAAAAAATGCGTGACGGTGGCTTCGAAGAAGGTAAAGCGTGTCTACGTGCTAAGATCGACATGAGCTCTTCGTTCATGGTTATGCGCGATCCTGTTATCTACCGTGTTCGTTTTGCTCACCACCATCAAACGGCTGACAAGTGGTGCATTTACCCAATGTACGACTTTACTCACTGTATCTCTGATGCGTTGGAAGGTATTACGCACTCTATCTGTACGCTTGAATTCCAAGATAACCGTCGTTTGTACGATTGGGTTCTAGATAACATCACGATTGACTGCCAACCTCGTCAGTACGAGTTTAGCCGCCTGAATCTTGAATATACAGTGATGTCTAAGCGTAAGCTGAACCAACTTGTGGTTGAAAACCTAGTTCAAGGTTGGGATGACCCACGCATGCCTACTATTTCTGGCCTACGTCGTCGTGGTTTTACTTCAAGCTCGATTCGTGAATTCTGTAAGCGTATTGGTGTAACTAAGCAAGAGAACATGATTGAGTTCGGTTCACTTGAATCTTGCATCCGTGATGATCTGAACGAAAATGCACCTCGTGCAATGGCTGTTCTGGATCCAGTTAAGATCGTTATCGAAAACTACGAAGCAGATACAGTAGAAACGTTAACGGTTGCAAATCACCCAAACAAGCCAGAAATGGGCACTCGTGAAGTACCATTTACACGCGAAGTTTGGATCGAACGTGACGACTTCCGTGAAGAAGCAAACAAAAAGTACAAGCGTTTGGTTCTAGGTAAAGAAGTTCGCCTGCGTGGTGCTTACGTGATCAAAGCTGAACGTATCGAAAAAGATGCAGAAGGCAACATTACGACTATCTTCTGTTCTTACGACAATGAAACATTGGGTAAGAACCCTGCAGATGGCCGCAAAGTGAAAGGCGTTATCCACTGGGTATCTGCTGATAAAGCACTGCCTGCTGAGATTCGTTTGTACGATCGTCTATTCACAGTGCCAAACCCAGCCGCTGCTGATGACTTCGCTGCAACGCTAAACCCTGAATCTCTTGTTACGCTAAATGGTTTTGTTGAACCTAGCTTAGCAGAAGGTGTGGCAGAGCAAGCGTACCAGTTTGAACGTACAGGTTACTTCTGTGTGGATTCGAAAGACTCTAAAGCAGATGCACTAGTCTTCAACCGCACGGTTGGTCTACGTGACACATGGGGTAAAACTGAAGCTTAATGCTTGAGTATTTAGTTTGTTAAAAACGACCCAATAAAAAACCGGCTTAGAGCCGGTTTTTTTGTGTCTTAAATTTGATTACCAAGGTGTTTCTAGTGACCAACTAGCGTTTTAAGCACTAGAGCCAGAGTTTTAGGGATTATTAGGGTCTTGTTGGGTTACTTCACCCGTGCGTGAGTTGTACCAGAAAACATAACCTGCATTACCAGGATCGCTGTCGAAATCGACTCCAGTGTAGATGAAGTAGCAAAGCGCGAGTTTGTTTTGAGGAGTACCGTCTTTGGCAACAAAACTATGGTTTTGACGGCGGGTAATAAAATCAAAATTGTTGGACTGGTTCGGGTCTGTAGTAGCGGTCAGGTCGGTTGTCATAATGGCATTCCATATTGACACACACCCTTGGTCACCTTGACCTATGTTGTAAGGCTGCCCCATAGGGTTGCCTTTATCGACGCCGAGTGGATAGCCGACGTCATTTATGTCCAATTGAGCATTGCCGTCTCCGTCTTCCCCAAAACCTGGCATGTCATTCATTTCAGCGTTGCCGCCGCCGCTGACCAGCCATTTACTGTGAGCAAACGTGATCGCAGTTTGAAATTGAGATTGAGCAGCGTCAAACAGAGCGATACGGCCATCGGTTTGAATGTTAAGAAAACGGGGAAGGGCAACAATAGCAAGCACTGCAATAATCACTACAACAACCAACATCTCAATTAAAGTAAAAGCCTTAACTAGCGGGATTCTTTTCATGGATACTTTATGATGCCCTATATAAAAAACGCCGGCCTAAGCCAGCGTTCTGTATTACTACTTCGCTTTATGCGCGTCTGGATTGCCTTTGCAATCTCCGTTAATGCTTTTGCCGTACAAGTACAAACTGTGGTTTGTTAGTTGCACGTTGTAACGCTGAGCAATCTCTTTCTGTCTTTCTTCGATGATGTCATCAGAGAATTCGATCACTTCGCCACAATCTAAACATACAAGGTGGTCGTGGTGGTGCTGTGTAGAAAGTTCAAATACAGACTTGCCGCCTTCGAAGTGGTGACGAGTTACAATGCCAGCGTCATCGAATTGGTTAAGTACTCGATAAACGGTTGCAAGACCGATTTCTTCACCTAGGTCGATCAGCTTCTTATATAAATCTTCAGCACTAATATGTTGGCAGTCTGGCTGTTGTAATACTTCTAAAATTTTGAGCCGTGGAAGGGTCACTTTAAGACCTGCATCTTTTAGCGCTTGATTATTGTCTGACATATACTTTCCTGTTGATGATCTGCAGCAATTAACAGAATTCAATATTAATACCATTATAGTTTAGTCAGGCATAACAATAAACCACGAACTTCAAAGGGTTACTTACTGACATCACAATCTGTTTTGTAAATTGGAAGTATCTCACTTATAGTGGAGGTACGACCAGTCAAGGTGACGGTGTTTCTGATATGAACATGGAATGTTGTTATGAATAAGCAACTCGCAAAAATATATAAACCCAACATTGTAAAATTTGCTCTTAATATTTGGCCTCCCTTTTGGGGAGCGGGTATTCGAATAGCCCACATTAGCACTGACTTTAGGGTTGTTAAGACAGTACTTAAGCTACGCTGGTGGAATAAGAACGCCAATCGTACTCAATATGGCGGCAGTATCTTTTCTCTTACCGATCCCGTTTACTCATTGATGTTAATGGGAATTTTAGGTGAACGATATTATGTTTGGGATAAAGAAGCGAGCATTAACTTCATCAAGCCGGGGCAATCGGACTTGTATGCAGATTTTGAGATAAGGCAAGGGCAGCTTGACGATATCTATCGTCAGACGCAACTCGGTGAAAAGTGCTTCCCCGAATTTATTATTCACGTGAAAGATAAGCAGGGTAATGTGGTTTCAGAAATTCAACGCACCCTCTATGTAAGAAAGAAGCCGCAATTTAGAGATGATGATGAAGCATTAGAGGCTGAGTGCTAATTAATAGATTTTAAATAGCAAAAAACCTCCAATAAGGAGGTTTTTTCATATCTACATAATGGTTATTAACTGTAACAATTAACAACCACTAGAGAATTAGTCTTCTAGCTCTGCTAGGCACATCTCTTCGTGGATTTGTTTAACCCAGTTAGATACGCGCTCATCAGTTAGCTCAGGTTGACGGTCTTCATCGATACATAGACCAACGAATTGGCTGTCATCGCCTTCAACTAAACCTTTCGATGCTTCGAATTCGTAGCCTTCAGTTGATGTGTGACCTAGGATAGTACCGCCTTTCGCTTCAACGATGTCACGGATAGTACCCATAGCATCACAGAAGTATTCTGCGTAATCTTCTTGGTCGCCACAACCAAAGATAGCAACAAGCTTAGTTGAGAAATCAATAGCTTCTAGCTCTGGGAAAAAGTCATCCCAATCACATTGTGCTTCGCCGTAGTACCACGTAGGGATACCAAGCAGCAGTAGATCGAAGTTATCGATATCTTCTTTGCTGCTTTTTGCAATGTCTTGAACGTGAACGAGCTGTTTGCTCAATTGCTTTTGAATCATCTTAGCAACAGCTTCAGTGTTACCTGTATCGCTACCAAAGAAGAGACCTACACTTGCCATAGAATCATTACCTTTCATTTTGTCTGTTGTCGGTGTAATAAAGTTCGGAAGAGAATCGTTAGATCCCAGTTCCTTCCCAGCTTAGTTGGATTATCCCTTTGGCGATAAAACCCGCACAGCCAAGGAAAAGTACTAACCATACGATGCGACGACCAAATGGAGGAACATTTCCCTGCTTGAGAACGTCCTTAATTGCCATACCGATTAAAAAGAAAATCGCGGCAAACAGGAGATCTAAACCAACAGATTCGATGATGTTCATGTAGTCGTAAAGCATGGGAACCTTATATACCAATTTTGCTTGGGCGCACTATATCACTGTTGTGAGATAAAGTTAATCTGCAGTAATTACACAGCTCTCATTTATCTGCACGAAAAAGCGCAGTTAAGCGATGAATTTTCTAATTGCTCTAAGTACTTCTGCTGGTTTTTCAGCATGCAGCCAGTGACCTGTGTTGGCAATGACATGCGCTTTTGCGTTAGAAAATTGCTGCTGAACGGCTGCTTGATGTTCTGCGGTGAGGTAATCTGAATCCCCACCTTTAATGAGCAAGGTTTTGACCGAGGTTTTCTCGATCGGTTCCCAACCAATAATATGTGGGTAGTTGCTCAATAACGAAGCAACATTGAAGCGCCATTCCATGATGCCTTGCTCTGTTTTGAACAAAGATTTGGTTAAAAACTGGCGAACGCCATCGATCTCGATATGTTTTGCGAGAACCTTGAGTGCATCTGAGCGTGAAGTCGGCTCTTCTTCTATCACGGCTTGCAGGCCTGCGAATACGTTGTCGTGGCGACTCTGAGTGTACGCGACCGGAGCCATATCCAAGACAATCAATTTATGCAGCGCAAGATGTTGTGTCAGTGCCATCGCTACTTTGCCACCCATCGAGTGACCAATCACAGTGACGTCTTCTGACTTAAGATCATGCAGCAGTTGAGCCACGTCTTGTGCCATCGCTTGATAGTTATGAGTGTCACTATGGAAGGATTGACCGTGGTTGCGGAGATCGATACTAAGTACCTGATGATCGGCTTTTAGATCCCTAGCGAGCAAGCCAAGGTTGTCCAGATTACCGAATAATCCATGGATCAAAACAATGGTGTGACCCTCACCTTCAATTTTATAGTTGAGCTGTACTGACATTTTTATCTTATTCATGGTGGGTTTGACGTAGAGTATCCGCGCGGATCTCGCTATAATCCCCCAGAGTTTAAACATTGAGATTGTGAAAAGCGAATGAAAACAATTGAGGTTGATGAGGACCTATACCGTTTTATTGCGGGTCAGACAGAACGTATTGGCGAAAGCGCTTCAGATATTCTGCGCCGCTTGTTACAGGTTGATAGCCAAGGCATGGCTCCGATCGAAGAGATCGTTGAGCCAAAAGGTATCGTTGTTAGCAAAGAGGTAGGCTTTACTCCAGAGAAGTTCGATGGCGTTAAAGAAATGCGCTCACTACTAATATCAGATGAGTTTGCATCACTAAAGAAAGCCATTGATCGTTTCATGCTTGTGTTATCAACACTGCATAAAATCGACCCTTTAAGCTTTTCAGAAGCAACTCAAGTAAAAGGCCGTAAGCGCGTTTACTTTGCAGATAACGAAGCGACGTTGCTAGCAAACGGCAACACGACTAAGCCTAAAGCTATTCCACAAAGTCCTTTTTGGGTTATTACTAATAACAATACAAGCCGAAAAAGACAGATGGTTGAGCAGCTTATGAGCCGCATGAATTTCCAAGCAGAATTGATAGAAAAAGTAACAGGTTCAATTTAACGAAATCTGATTTAAACCTCATAATATCCATGGATAAGAAGATATTATGAGGTTTTTTTGTTTTAAAATTTTATATATAAGGATGTCGAAAAATGGCTATGCACCCTCGTGCTGGGCAGAAAGCTCAGCAGGAAGATCTTCATAATATCCCGGCTTTAGTTGCTAACTATTTCTTACAGCAACCGGATGCTACGAACCCAGATCATAAAGTACTTTTCGGTACTTCAGGTCACCGCGGTACAGCAGACAGATCAACATTTAACGAAAACCACATTCTAGCAATTACACAAGCGGTTGCTGAAGTTCGTGCCGAGCAAGGTACAACTGGCCCTCTTTTCTTAGGTAAAGATACTCACGCTCTATCTGAGCCTGCGTTCTCTACGGTTATCGAAGTGCTTGTAGCGAACGGTGTTGAAGTTATTATTCAAGAAAACAACGGCTTTACTCCAACACCTGGTATCTCGCACGCGATTCTTACGCACAACCTAGTGAATGACAAAAAAGCCGACGGCATTGTTATCACGCCTTCACATAACCCACCTCAAGACGGCGGTATTAAATACAACCCGACACACGGTGGCCCAGCTGAAGCTGAACTGACTCAAGCGATTGAAGACCGTGCGAACGTGATCATTGCTGAGCAAATGCAAGGTGTTAAGCGTACGCCTATCGCACAGGCTAAACAGTCTGAGCTAGTAAAAGAAGTTGACCTAGTCGCGCCATACGTCGCTGATTTGGTTAACGTCGTGGATATGGAAGCGATCCAGAAAGCAAACATCAAGATTGGTGTTGATCCACTGGGTGGCAGCGGTATTGATTACTGGCGTCAAATTGGTAAAGCGTACAATCTAGATCTTACTCTGGTAAGTGAAGCGGTTGACCCTTCATTCCAATTCATGTCTCTAGATAAAGATGGCGTAGTTCGTATGGACTGTTCTTCTCCATACGCAATGGCAGGCTTACTGGCGCTTAAAGACGAGTACGCTCTAGCATTTGGTAACGACCCAGATTACGATCGCCACGGTATCGTGACACCTAAAGGTTTGATGAATCCAAACCACTTCTTAGCGGTTTGTATTGATTACCTATACCGTAACCGTGAAGGTTGGGGTAAAGACGTTGCTGTTGGTAAGACACTAGTATCAAGTGCATTAATCGATCGCGTAGTTTCTGACTTAGGTCGCGAACTTTGTGAAGTGCCAGTTGGTTTCAAATGGTTCGTTGATGGCTTATACAACGGCCAGTTTGGTTTTGGTGGCGAAGAGAGCGCAGGTGCTTCTTTCCTACGTAAAGACGGTACGCCTTGGTCAACAGATAAAGACGGCCTGATTCTTTGCTTGCTTGCGGCTGAGATCACAGCAGTGACAGGTAAGAACCCACAAGAATACTACGAAGAACTTGCCGCTAAACACGGTGAATCTAAGTACAACCGTATTCAAGCGGTAGCAAATGGTGCACAGAAAGACGTGCTGAAGAAACTATCTCCAGAGATGGTTTCTGTTGAGACGTTGGCTGGTGATGCAATTACTGCACGCTTAACACACGCTCCAGGTAACGGTGCTGCGATTGGTGGCTTGAAAGTGACAACTGAGAACGGCTGGTTTGCTGCTCGTCCATCAGGCACTGAAGACATCTACAAGATCTACTGTGAAAGCTTTAAGGGTGAAGAGCACCTGAAAGCAATCGAAGCAGAAGCTCAAGAGATTGTGAACCAAGTATTTGCAGCGGCTGGCCTATAATCGAATCTCGATTACTAGAGTTGCTACGTAAATAGAAGAAGGGTTGATGTGAAAGCATCAGCCCTTTTTGTTTGTGTTAGTTACGTATAAGCGGGAAAAGGTAACTGAGTTAGCTCAGACGACTAACCGTGTGGCCAACTTTGTGGTATCACAAACCAGAATTGCCCCGACTTTGTTTGCCCATGGACGAAGCGATCACCGAACTCGGTGATAGGCTGACTGCTGAAATCATCCGTCCCTGCTGCCCATTGCTCTTTGGTGAGTGGATACAGTGGTTCACTGATTAAATGAGCCTGATCTTGATAGCACCAAAAGCCGTTTACTTGGCTTGGGTTAATGTCATAGCCCAAGCATTTTGTCGGTATGTTTTGCTCTAAGAAAGGGTTGGTATACAGACGACCTTGCATCAGTAAGTGTTTTGAGTCGACATCGATTTCTGGATATTGCTCAACAAAGGCGGCAGAAGAGGACATTTCGAGTTGGTGGCTGAGCATCCTGTCGAGTTTCTTATCCAATTGGTCGTGAGAGTTGGGTCCAAACCATGTTTGTTCGTGGAGCAGATAAAACTTAATCGCCACTTCCCAATGTTCCAGCTTTTGGCTGCTCTCTTCTTTAAGAATAAAGTCGATTGCACCGAGAGTTCTGCCTTCCACATTGATCTGAATCTCGTCGTGCTTTATCGAGTAATTCGGTGAGGCAGCGATCACTTGCTCGCATAGATATTGGTAGAGGAAACCTAATCTAGGATTACCCTCATAAGTATGTGATGAGTCGATGGCATGGTTGCTAGAGAATGCACTGAGATCCGAAACCGGTGGCTTGATTTCTAGTAATGGCGGTGAGTCGATGACCCATTGGTAAAAACGTTGCAGTGCTGTCATCTCTTCCTCATAAACTCATCGTGGGGCTTTCGACATTCTACCCGTAAATTGATATAACGACGTTATTATAAAGGTAAGCTGGAAAGAAAAATGATTAACTTACAATTAGAAAAGCTACTTAACGAAAAACTGCAGCCACAGCAGATTAAAGATTACTGTCCTAATGGTCTTCAAGTTGAAGGCGCGACAGAAGTGAAGCGAATCGTTACTGGTGTAACAGCTTCTCAAGCCTTGATTGATAAAGCGGTAGAACTGAACGCAGACGCTTTGTTAGTCCATCACGGCTTTTTCTGGAAAGGCGAGTCAGAAGCGATTCGTGGCATGAAGGGCAAGCGCATTCGTACCTTGATTAAAAATGACATCAATCTTTTAGGTTATCACTTGCCGCTTGATATCCACCCTAAGCTTGGTAATAACGCGAAACTGGCGGAGTTACTTGAGATAGAAGTCGAAGGCGGTTTGGAAGGGCACCCACAATCGGTTGCTATGTTTGGTAAATTAAAAACACCAATGACAGGTACTGAATTCGCAGCAAAAATCGATCAAGCTCTAAATCGTAAACCACTGCATATCGCTCCAGAAAACCAAGACAAAATGATAACGACCGTCGGTTGGTGTACTGGTGGTGGTCAAGACTACATTGAGCTAGCGGCTTCTCAAGGCATTGATGCTTTTATTTCTGGTGAAATTTCTGAGCGCACTACTTACTCAGCACGCGAGCAAGACATTCATTATTTTGCTGCTGGCCACCACGCGACTGAGCGATACGGTGTAAAAGCGTTAGGTGAATGGTTAGCGGAAGAACATGGCTTGGATGTTGAGTTTATTGATATCGATAACCCAGTTTAAGAGCAGATGCGAGATAAGGGGTACGAGTCGAGTGTATGCGTCGTTCTCTAGAATTGATCAGGTAACCTGTATAGTTTATCTGCTCGCTTAAGGAGATCCCCAACTCATTCGTCCCTCGTTCTTGGGGATGACGATATTATTTTATTCGTTCACTTCGCATTCTTGAGGATGACGGGGTTGAGAGCTTACAAAAGAAAAGGGGTTGATGTTCTCACATCAACCCCTTTTAACATTATGATTTATAGCAACTATTCACGTTCGTGAAGTGCTTTAAAGTCACGTTGTTCTTCACCAGTATATAGCTGACGAGGACGACCGATACGGTTCGTCGGATCGCTGTGCATTTCGTTCCAGTGAGCAATCCAACCGATGGTACGAGACATCGCGAAGATTACTGTAAACATAGATACTGGAATACCGATTGCTTTCAGAATGATACCTGAGTAGAAATCTACGTTCGGGTATAGCTTCTTAGAAACAAAGTACTCATCAGAAAGAGCGATACGCTCAAGTTCCATCGCTACGTCTAGAAGTGGATCTTGGATGTTTAGCTCTTTAAGCACTTCGTGACACGCTTCGCGCATTACTGTTGCACGTGGGTCGTAGTTCTTGTAAACACGGTGACCGAAGCCCATCAAACGGAATGGGTCATCTTTGTCTTTTGCTTTCGCAACGTATTCTTCAATGTTATCTACGCTACCGATCTCTTCAAGCATGCGCAGACAAGCTTCGTTTGCACCGCCGTGAGCTGGGCCCCAAAGTGATGCGATACCTGCTGCGATACACGCAAACGGGTTAGCACCAGATGAACCAGCAAGACGCACTGTAGACGTAGAAGCGTTCTGTTCGTGGTCAGCATGTAGAGTGAAAATCTTATCCATTGCACGAGCAACGATAGGGTTCACTTCATACTCTTCACATGGGTTTGCAAACATCATGTGTAAGAAGTTTTCTGCGTAGCCTAGGTCGTTACGTGGGTAGATAAACGGCTGACCGATTGAATATTTGTAACACATTGCAGCCAGTGTTGGCATTTTTGAAATCAGGCGGTATGCCGCAATTTCACGGTGTGTATCGTTGTTGACATCAAGTGAGTCGTGGTAGAACGCCGCTAGAGCGCCTACAACACCACACATTACAGCCATAGGGTGAGCGTCACGACGGAAGCCGTGGAAGAAACTAGCGATTTGCTCGTGCACCATAGTGTGACGTGTCACGGTAGTCTTGAACTTTTCGTACTCAGCTCTAGATGGGGCTTCACCGTAAAGAAGTATGTAACATACTTCTAAGTAATCAGCGTTATTGGCAAGTTGGTCGATTGGATAACCACGATGTAAAAGAATGCCTTTTCCACCGTCAATAAAAGTGATTTGAGACTCACAGGATGCAGTGGCAAGAAAACCAGGGTCAAAAGTGAAAAAACCATTAGAACCTAGTGTACGAACATCGATCACTGGAGTACCAAGTACACCTTCTGTAATCGGCAGCTCGATTGGCGCTTGACCTTCAATGTGAAGGGTAGCTTTCTTATCCGCCATAACAATCTCCTTTGTTTATTATTTAATCCGTCCAGGATGTTTATGTGCCATTTTTTTACTGGTCTTACGTGGGAAAGTCAATTTTTCTGAAGCTTTGTGTGCACTTGTTAGTGTTTTTTACATTAAATTCGTTAAAAATCTGGTCTGTGTAGCATTATTTGTTACATCAATTGTATTAGAATGTTGCCAGTCGTATAGTGACGCTGAAAAGTTTGGTTAAAACCTTATAAATGCAAGGCTAAGAAGAAATGTGAGGTGTCTTTCTTAATCGAGCAGTTAACAATTATTTTACAATTATCTAAGGCTCAACTTCGGTTATTTGTTAAGTTAATGTTAAATTTTGAAGGTTTACAATCAAATTTTGTCCATAACAATATCATAAGGTTATTTAATGACCATAATGCTCAATGGAGCTGAGTGAGCAAGCCCGTGAAAGAAAGAAAGACAAGACCTGTTAATTTAGATTTACAGACCATCCACTTTCCAATCACAGCAATAGCTTCCATCCTACACCGTGTGTCTGGGGTGATAACTTTTGTCGCGATTGGAATTTTGCTTTGGTTACTATCCATTTCCCTCTCATCCCCAGTAGGCTTTGCCGAAGCTAGCGACATTGTCGATGGTTTCTTCGTGAAGTTTATTCTGTGGGGCATTTTAACCGCTTTGGCTTACCACATTGCTGGTGGTATTCGTCACCTTCTTATGGACCTTGGTCACTTTGAAGAGCTGGAATCTGGCGCGAAGAGCGCTAAGGTTGCATTCGCAGCAACAGCGGTATTGTCTCTACTAGCGGGGATCTTAGTATGGTAAACAACGTTTCTACTTTTGGTCGTAATGGTGTCCACGATTATCTATTGATTCGTGCTACTGCCATCATTATGACGCTTTACACTATCTACCTAGTTAGCTTTTGTGCTTTCTCTGGTGATATCTCTTACGCATCTTGGACGCAATTCTTTGGTGGAACCTTCACTAAAGTCTTCACCATGTTAGCGCTTACTTCTGTTTTGGTTCACGCGTGGATCGGCCTATGGCAAGTACTAACTGACTACATCAAGTGCGCAAAACTGCGTGTTGGTCTTCAAGTCGGTGTTGTTGCAGTTCTTCTTGGATATTTCTTCTCTGGTCTGTTTATTTTGTGGGGTGCGTAAGTGACTATTCCTGTTCGTGAGTTTGATGCCGTAGTGATCGGCGCTGGTGGTGCAGGTATGCGTGCCGCACTGCAAATTTCTGAGCAAGGCCTTTCTTGTGCATTGCTTTCTAAAGTTTTCCCTACTCGTTCTCATACGGTTTCAGCGCAAGGCGGCATCACTGTTGCTCTTGGTAACGCGCATGAAGACCATTGGGAACAACATATGTATGACACAGTAAAAGGTTCTGATTACATCGGTGACCAAGACGCTATCGAATACATGTGTAAAAACGGTCCTGAGTCGGTAATCGAACTCGAAAAAATGGGCCTGCCTTTCTCTCGTTTTGAGAACGGTACTATTTACCAGCGTCCTTTCGGTGGTCAATCTAAAAACTTTGGTGGTGAGCAAGCGGCTCGTACCGCAGCTGCAGCCGACCGTACTGGTCACGCACTGCTTCATACGCTTTACCAACAAAACATTAAACACAAAACGACGGTTTTCTCTGAGTGGTATGCACTGGATCTTGTTAAAAACGAAGATGGTGCAATTTTAGGTACTACCGCGCTTTGTATGGAAACGGGCGAGGTTTGCTACTTCAAAGCGAAGGCAACAATCCTTGCGACTGGTGGTGCTGGTCGTATCTACGCATCAACAACCAATGCACACATTAACACTGGTGACGGTGTTGGTATGGCGATTCGTGCTGGCGTTCCTATGCAAGACATCGAAATGTGGCAGTTCCACCCGACGGGTATCGCTGGTGCAGGTGTATTGGTAACGGAAGGTTGTCGTGGTGAAGGTGGTTACCTTCTCAATAAAGACGGCGAACGCTTCATGGAACGTTACGCACCAAACGCTAAAGACTTAGCGGGTCGTGATGTTGTTGCTCGTTCAATGATGGTTGAAATTCGTGAAGGTCGCGGTTGCGATGGCCCTTGGGGTCCACACATCAAGCTTAAGCTTGATCATCTAGGTAAAGAGACACTTGAATCTCGTCTTCCTGGTGTATGTGAACTTTCTCGTACCTTTGCTCACGTTGATCCAGTGAAAGAGCCAATCCCAGTAATCCCTACATGTCACTACATGATGGGTGGTGTTCCAACACAAGTTTCTGGTCAAGCTATTAAGCAAACCGAAGACGGCAACGATGTTGAAATCCAAGGTCTCTTTGCTTGTGGTGAAATCGCATCAGTATCAGTACATGGTGCCAACCGTCTAGGTGGTAACTCACTGCTTGATTTAGTGGTATTTGGTCGTGCGACAGGTCTACACCTAGGTGAGACACTGAAGAAGCAAGACGAAGCGAAACCTGCAACTGAAGCTGACATTGAGCGTTCACTAGAGCGTTACAACCGTTGGGAAAACAGCACAGACGGCGAAGATCCAGCGCAAATCCGTAAAGATCTTCAGCAATGTATGCAGAACAACTTCTCAGTATTCCGTGAAGGCAAAGCAATGGCTGAAGGCCTAGAAGAGCTAAAAGCGATTCGCGAGCGTCTGAAAAATGCACACCTATCTGATAAGTCTACAGAGTTCAACACTCAACGTATCGAGTGTCTAGAGCTTGAAAACTTGATGGAAACGGCATTCGCAACGGCTGTTGCTGCAAATTTCCGTACAGAGAGCCGTGGCGCACACGCTCGATTCGATTTCCCTGACCGTGATGATGAGCAATGGCTATGCCACTCACTTTACAACCCAGAGTCAGAGAGCATGACTAAGCGTGGTGTAAACATGGAACCTATCCATCGTGAAGCGTTCCCACCAAAAGCACGTACGTACTAAGGAGATATGACCATGAAACTGAATTTCTCTTTATATCGTTACAATCCAGATGTCGACCAGAAACCTTATATGAAGGAATACACTCTAGAAGTGGATGAAGGTTCAGACATGATGCTTTTGGATGCGCTTATTCTGTTGAAAGAGCAAGATCCAACAATCTCATTCCGTCGCTCATGCCGTGAAGGTGTATGTGGCTCGGATGGTTTGAACATGAACGGTAAAAATGGCCTAGCGTGTATCACGCCATTGTCTGCGCTTTCGGGCCAAGACAAGATTGTGATTCGCCCACTGCCTGGCTTACCCGTTGTTCGTGACCTGATTGTAGACATGACTCAGTTCTACGATAACTACGAAAAAGTGAAGCCATTCTTAGTGTCTGATGGCAATGTGCCACCGGCTCGTGAAAACTTACAAAGCCCTGATGAGCGTGCTCATTTAGATGGATTGTACGAATGTATCATGTGTGCATGTTGTACAACGTCATGCCCATCATTCTGGTGGAACCCTGACAAATTCATCGGACCAGCAGGCCTGCTTGCAGCGTACCGTTGGCTAATTGATAGCCGAGATACAGCGACAGACGAACGTTTGTCCGATCTTGATGATGCATTTAGCGTTTTTCGTTGCCATGGCATCATGAATTGTGTAAGTGTTTGTCCTAAGGGATTAAATCCGACGAAAGCTATTGGTCACATCAAGACCATGCTAGTGAATCGTTCGGTTTAAGTTATATAAAAATTGCCGCCCTAGAAGTTTTGGGGCGGCCTTTTAATAGCTCGGCATAGACCGCAGCAAACGTGAAAACTACTGGTTAAGGGAAAATATGCACAACGGCGTGATGAAGGCATGGCTCGAGTCTTCACACTTGGCTGGCGCCAATGCAACGTACGTAGAAGAACTCTATGAACTGTATCTAAGTGACCCAGATTCGGTAAGTGACGAATGGAGAAGTGTTTTTGAAGAACTGCCTGTGCAAGCTTCAGAGACAGTGGAACAACCACACTCTCGTGTTCGTGAATACTTCCGTCGACTCGCTCAAGAAACAAAGCATTACAGTGTCCAAGTTAGTGATCCAGATGTCGATGCGAAACAAGTAAAGGTTCTGCAACTTATTAATGCCTATCGATTCCGAGGGCATCAAGCAGCAAATCTAGACCCCCTAGGTTTATGGAAAAGAGCGACAGTTGATGAACTGGACCCTTCTTTCCACACTCTTACCGAAGATGACCTCAATGAGACGTTCAACGTCGGCTCTTACGCCATTGGCCAAGAGACGATGGTGCTTAAAGATCTCTACAAATCTCTAAAGCAAACGTATTGTGGCTCTATTGGTGCTGAATACATGCACATGACAAATACAGAGCAAAAGCGTTGGATCCAACAACGTTTAGAGTCTGTATCTGGTCAACCCTCTTTCAACAAAGAAGAAAAGCAAGCTTTCCTAGAAGAGCTAACTGCTGCTGAAGGTCTTGAGCGCTATCTTGGTGCGAAATTCCCAGGCGCAAAACGCTTCTCGTTGGAAGGTGGTGATGCTCTTATCCCAATGACGAAAGAAATTATTCGTCATGCTGGCGGACAAGGCATGCGTGAAGTTGTTGTTGGTATGGCTCACCGTGGTCGTCTAAACATGTTGGTCAACGTGCTTGGTAAAAAGCCACAAGACCTGTTTGACGAGTTTGCGGGCAAGCACGATGACACGTGGGGTACTGGTGATGTGAAATACCACCAAGGCTTCTCTGCGGACTTCGCAACGCCAGGCGGCAACGTTCACTTAGCACTAGCATTTAACCCATCTCACTTAGAAATCGTAAACCCGGTAGTTATCGGTTCAGTACGTGCACGTCAAGATCGCCTTGGTGATAATGATGGTAGCCGTGTACTTCCAATTACTATCCACGGTGACTCAGCTATCGCTGGTCAGGGTGTAGTACAAGAGACGTTTAACATGTCTCAAGCTCGTGGTTTCTGTGTAGGTGGTACGGTTCGTATCGTTGTAAACAACCAAGTTGGTTTTACAACGTCTAACCCTCGCGATACACGCTCTACGATGTACTGTACCGATATCGCGAAGATGGTTCAGGCTCCGATTTTCCACGTTAACTCTGATGATCCAGAAGCGGTTGCGTTTGTTGCGCGTCTTGCATTGGATTACCGTAATACGTTTAAGCGTGATGTTGTTATTGATTTGGTTTGTTACCGTCGCCACGGTCACAATGAAGCCGATGAGCCGAATGCAACACAGCCTTTGATGTACCAAAAAATCAAGAAGCACCCAACACCACGTAAGCTTTACGCTGACGTGCTAATGGAGCGCGGTGAGTTTGGTATTGATACAGCAACTCAGCTAGTTAACGAATATCGTGATGCACTTGATCACGGTGAAGTTGTGGTTAAAGAGTGGCGTCCAATGGCACTTCACTCAGTAGACTGGTCTCCTTACCTAGGTCACGACTGGAACATCGAGTGGGATAACAAGATTGATATCGAGCGCCTGAAAGAGCTTGGTACCAAACTTTGTCAATACCCGGACAGCCACAAGCTGCAAAGCCGAGTAAATAAACTGTACAACGATCGTACTGCCATGGTGAATGGTGAGAAACAAGTCGATTGGGGTATGGCTGAAACTCTGGCATACGCAACACTTGTTGACGACGGTAAGCGTATTCGTATCTCAGGCCAAGATTCAGGTCGTGGTACGTTCTTCCACCGTCACTCAGTACTGCACAATCAATCAGATGCAAGCACGTATGTTCCTCTTGCGAACATTCATGATAAACAAGGGCCATTCCAAGTGTTTGACTCTGTGTTATCTGAAGAAGCGGTACTCGCATTTGAGTATGGTTACGCGACAGCAGAGCCAAGCGGTCTAACCCTTTGGGAAGCTCAATTTGGTGACTTCGCAAACGGTGCACAAGTTGTTATCGACCAATTCATTTCATCAGGTGAGCAAAAGTGGGCACGTCTATGTGGTCTAACTATGCTGCTTCCTCACGGTTATGAAGGCCAAGGCCCGGAGCACTCTTCTGCACGTCTTGAGCGTTACCTTCAGTTATGTGCTGAACAAAACATGCAGGTTGTTGTTCCTTCAACACCAGCTCAGGTTTACCACATGATTCGCCGTCAGGTTGTTCGACCAATGCGTCGTCCACTGATTGTAATGTCACCTAAGTCATTGCTTCGTCACCCTCTGTGTACTTCTTCTCTTGAAGATTTGGCAGAAGGCACGTTCCAACCAGCTATCGCAGAAATTGATGACCTGGCGCCTGAGAACGTAAAACGCGTCGTGTTCTGTTCAGGTAAGGTTTACTTTGACCTGCTTGACCAAAGACGTAAGAACGAGCAAGACGATGTCGCTATTGTACGTATTGAGCAACTTTACCCGTTCCCTTATGAGGATGTGAGAGCTGCCATCGCACAATACACAAATGTAGTCGATTACGTTTGGTGTCAAGAAGAGCCACAAAACCAAGGTGCTTGGTACAGTAGCCAACATAATTTCCGAGCTGCTATCCCAGTAGGTGCTGATATTCAATACGCAGGTCGTCCTGCATCAGCATCACCAGCTGTTGGCTATATGTCAGTACACTTGAAACAACAAAAAGCGTTAGTTGACGACGCTTTGACCCTACTTAAGAACTAGAAGTAAAAGGAAAATACGCACATGACAATTGAAATTCTGGTTCCAGATTTACCTGAATCTGTGGCTGATGCAACAGTTGCTACTTGGCACAAAAAACCGGGCGAAGCGGTTGCACGTGATGAAGTCATTGTAGATATCGAAACAGATAAAGTAGTTCTAGAAGTACCGGCTCCTGAAGCGGGTGTTCTGGAAGCTATCATCGAAGAAGAGGGTGCTACGGTACTTTCTAAGCAGCTTCTGGCTAAAATCAAGCCGGGTGCTGTCGCTGGTGAACCAACGAAAGACACCACTGAAGATACAGAAGCATCTCCTGATAAGCGCCATAAAGCTGCGCTAACAGAAGAGAACAACGACGCGCTAAGCCCAGCTGTTCGTCGCCTGCTTGCTGAGCACAACCTACAACCAGCTGACGTTAAAGGCACTGGTGTTGGTGGTCGTATTACTCGTGAAGACATCGACGCACACCTAGCAGCAGCGAAAGCGGCTCCGGCAGCAGCATCTGCACCAGCAGTTGAAGCGCCAGCAGCGGCTCGCAGCCAAAAACGCGTGCCTATGACTCGCCTGCGTAAGACAGTTGCAAACCGTCTTCTAGAAGCGAAAAACAGCACAGCAATGCTGACTACTTTCAACGAAGTGAACATGAAGCCAATCATGGACCTTCGTAAGCAGTACAAAGACCAATTCGAGAAACGTCACGATACGCGTCTTGGCTTCATGTCTTTCTACGTGAAAGCAGTAACAGAAGCACTGAAGCGTTTCCCAGAAGTGAACGCTTCTATTGATGGTACAGATATCGTTTACCACAACTACTTCGACATCAGCATGGCGGTATCTACGCCACGTGGTCTAGTGACTCCAGTACTCAAAGACTGTGACACACTAGGTTTCGCTGATATCGAAAAAGGCATCAAAGAGCTAGCAATCAAAGGTCGTGACGGCAAGCTAACGGTTGATGAACTGATGGGCGGCAACTTCACTATCACAAACGGTGGTGTATTTGGTTCTCTAATGTCTACGCCAATCATCAACCCGCCTCAAGCGGCAATTTTGGGTATGCACAAAATCCAAGACCGTCCAATGGCTGTTGATGGCAAGGTAGAGATTCTACCAATGATGTACCTAGCGCTTTCTTACGACCACCGTCTAATCGATGGCCGTGAATCAGTTGGCTTCCTAGTGACCATCAAAGAGCTTCTAGAAGATCCTGCACGTCTGCTATTAGACGTTTAGTATCGCTAAAACGTCTAGTTAACCCCGTTAGCTAGACGTAAAAAGTTTCAAAGGCTAGGCTGCTCAACGTCTGGCCTTCAATTGAACTGTAAAGCCATTAGAAAATGGACAGCAGTTGTTTTGAGAAGACCCTACAGACGTAACACAGGAAACTGTGTCGTTATGGAAATAATAATCCCTTAAGGGAAAATAAACGGAATATCAAAATGAATTTGCATGAATACCAAGCCAAACAGCTGTTTGCAGAATTCGGTTTGCCTGTACCAGAAGGTTTCGCATGTGATACTGCACAAGAAGCTTTCGAAGCTGCAGGTCGTATCAGTACAGCCAAGAAAGTCGTTAAGTGTCAAGTACACGCTGGTGGCCGCGGTAAAGCGGGCGGCGTAGAGCTACATGACACCAAAGAAGGCGTTAAAGAGTTTGCACAAAAGTGGCTAGGTAAAAACCTAGTGACTTACCAAACAGACGCTAATGGTCAGCCTGTAACTAAGATCCTAGTTGAAGAAGCATCAAACATTGCTAACGAACTTTACCTAGGTGCTGTTGTTGACCGCGCAACGCGTAAAATTGTATTCATGGCGTCAACTGAAGGCGGTGTGGACATTGAGAAAATCGCTGAAGAAACTCCAGAGTTGATTCACCAATCAGCGATCGATCCTCTAGTAGGCCCTCAAGCTTACCAAGGCCGTGAACTGGCGTTCAAACTTGGTCTAGTTGGCGATCAAATCAAACAGTTCGTTAAGATCTTCATGGGTCTTGGCAAAATGTTCTCTCAGTACGACCTAGCTCTACTAGAAATCAACCCGCTTGTAATTACTGGCGAAGGCAACCTGCTTTGTCTAGACGGCAAGATCAACATCGACTCAAACGCGATGTACCGTCAGCCTAAACTACGTGAAATGCACGATCCATCTCAAGAAGATGAGCGCGAAGCACACGCAGCACAGTGGGAACTGAACTACGTAGCACTAGATGGTAACGTTGGCTGTATGGTTAACGGTGCAGGCCTTGCGATGGGTACGATGGATATCGTAAACCTACACGGCGGCAAGCCAGCAAACTTCCTTGATGTAGGCGGCGGCGCGACAAAAGAACGTGTAGCTGAAGCATTCAAGATCATCCTTTCTGATGACAATGTTAAAGCAGTACTCGTAAACATTTTCGGTGGCATCGTTCGTTGTGACATGATCGCTGAAGGTATTATCGGTGCAGTTAAAGAAGTCGGCGTAACAGTTCCTGTAGTTGTTCGTCTAGAAGGTACAAACGCAGACCTAGGTCGCGAAGTACTTGCTAATTCTGATGTTGATATCATTGCAGCTGAATCTCTAACAGATGCTGCTCAGAAAGTTGTTGCTGCTGCGGAGGCTAAATAATGTCTGTATTAATTAACAAAGACACTAAAGTAATCTGTCAGGGTTTCACTGGCGGTCAAGGTACATTCCACTCAGACCAAGCTATCGCATACGGTACGCAAATGGTTGGTGGTGTTTCACCTGGTAAAGGTGGTCAAACTCACCTAGGCCTTCCAGTATTCAACACAGTACGTGAAGCGGTAGAAGTAACTGGCGCAACAGCAACAGTTATCTACGTACCAGCTCCTTTCTGTAAAGATGCAATCCTAGAAGCGATTGATGCAGGTATCGAACTGATCGTAACGATCACTGAAGGTATCCCTACAACAGATATGATCGACGTTAAAGTGAAGCTAGAAGAAACTGGCGTTCGCATGATCGGTCCTAACTGTCCAGGTCTTATCACTCCAGACGAGTGTAAGATTGGTATCATGCCTGGTCACATCCACAAGAAGGGTAAAGTAGGTATCGTATCTCGCAGCGGTACTCTGACGTACGAAGCAGTTAAGCAAACAACAGATGAAGGCTTTGGTCAGTCTACATGTGTTGGTATCGGTGGTGACCCTATCCCAGGTTCAAACTTCATTGATATCTTGAAACTTTTCCAAGAAGACCCAGAAACTGAAGCAATCGTAATGATTGGTGAAATCGGTGGTACTGCGGAAGAAGAAGCGGCTGATTTCATCAAAGCAAACGTAACTAAGCCAGTTGTATCTTACATCGCTGGTGTTACTGCTCCTCCGGGCAAACGTATGGGCCACGCAGGCGCAATCATCTCTGGCGGTAAAGGTACTGCTGAAGATAAATTCGCAGCACTAGAAGCAGCAGGCGTTAAGACTGTTAAGTCTCTTGCTGACATCGGTAAAGGCCTACGTGAAATCACGGGTTGGTAATCAGCTGGCTTTTATCGATTGAGATAGAAGTTAATTGAAACGATATTAATAAAAAGGCTTGGTCACTGACCAAGCCTTTTTTTATGTTTTCGAGATACGAGATCGTACTGCTAAGTGCTAAGCTCGACTTCTAACCATTTGAGATAGCATAAACATTGCTGCCGCACTGATAACCACAGACGGGCCAGCAGGCGTATCATAGAACCAAGACAAGCTTAATCCACCGAATACAGCGATAGAGCCAATAATTGATGCAAGGAAGGCCATCTGCTCAGGTGTGCTCGAGAACTTCCTTGCCGTTGCTGCAGGAATAATCAGTAGCGATGTCATGATTAACGCACCCACAAATTTCATACCGACAGCAATCACGATACCGACAAGCAGCATCAAAATCAGACGCATTAAATCAATGTTGATGCCGTCAACCGCTGCTAGATCTTCATTAACCGTCGTTGAAAGTAGCGGTCGCCAAAAGATAGCAAGCACTAATCCAATCACAGCCGCACCCGCATAGATGAATACCAAATCAGTCGGTGATACTGCAAGTAAGTCGCCAAATAAATAGCTCATTAGGTCGACACGAACATTGTCCAAGAAGCTAACGGCTACAAGACCCAAAGACAGTGCACTGTGTGCCAAAATACCGAGTAGGGTATCGGTCGCGACTAGCTTTTGTTTTTGCAATGTCACGAGTAACACGGCCAGCATCAAACAACAAATCAGCAGTGCGAAATACAAGTTGATGTTAAACAGAAAGCCAAGCGCTAAGCCCATCAAAGAGGCGTGTGCAAGGGTGTCACCAAAGTAAGCCATCTTGCGCCACACTACGAACGAACCCAGTGGTCCAGCAATAAGAGCAATGCCTAAGCCTGCAAGAATAGAAGGTAGAAGAAACTCAAGCATTAGTGGTGATGTCCGTGTTTATGGTTGGAGCAGTCGTGCACATCTCCAGAAACTGGCTGGCCGGCCAAGTCATGGTGATGATGGTCATGTTGGTGGTGGTAGAAAGCCAAACTCTCTTGAACCGCGGTACCGAATAGCGCGATATAAGAAGGGTGGTGCTTGATATCAGCTGGTGCACCAGAGCAACAGATGTGGTGATGCAGACAGATCACATCGTCTGTTTTTGCCATCACTAAATGCAAGTCATGTGAAACCATAAACACAGCACAACCAAAGCGGTGGCGAATGGTGTCAATCAAGTCATACAGGTCTATTTGCCCTTGAACGTCGACGCCTTGAGCCGGTTCATCGAGAACCAGTAGATCTGGTCTTCTTAGCAATGAACGAGCAATGAGCACACGTTGGTTTTCTCCGCCAGATAGCTGGTGCATGTTACTCTTCTGCAGATGTTCAGCACCAACAAGCTTCAATGCTTCAAGGATCTCTTGCTGACTGAAATTGCCAGTGAGTTTTAGAAAACGCTCTACGTTGAGCGGTAGGGAATCATTGAGCTTTAATTTTTGTGGTACATAGCCAATTTTCAGTTTTTTAGCTTTTGTTATTGTGCCTGAAAATTTGGTCTGTAAACCCAGTACCACTTTTACTAATGTCGACTTTCCTGCACCGTTTGGCCCAATCAGGGTGGTGATTCTGCCGCGCTCTAAATTTAGAGAGATGTTGTCTAGAACTTTTCGACCGTCAAATTCGACGCTCACAGAATCTAGTTGGATTAAGTTATCCATGAATAGAACTCATTTGCAATTCGCTAATGTTATAATGTAACATTTACCTCAAGCCTAAGCTACTTTTCTATTATCGAGGGATTATGTCACGTTCATCTTTTATACTTGCTACTTTGCTTTTAGCGCCAAGTGTCGCAAGTGCCAATACTATTCTAACAAGCTTTAAACCAATTCAAATGATTGTGACAGAATTAACGCAAGGCGTTAGTGAGCCGGATGTGTTGATGAACAGCAATGCTTCGCCGCATGATTATGCGCTTAAGCCATCGGATGTCAAAAAAGTTCATAGTGCCGATATGGTCATCTGGTTCGGCCCTGACCTAGAAGCCTTTCTGACTAAGGTGATTGGTTCAAAAGAAAATGTTATCAAGATCAGTGATATTCCCGGAATCAACTTGCGAGAGTTCGGACACGAAGAGCATGACCACGATGCACATGAAGGGCACCACCACGGTAGCCATGACCCGCATTTTTGGTTAGGTATCGAGCAAGTTGAAGTAGCTGCAAAATACATCTCAGCTAAGTTGATTGAATCTGATCCAGACAACGCAATGGCGTACCAAGAGAATCTCGATTCATTCCTGATTGCATTGAAAGAGAAGCAACAGTCTATTCGAGAGCAACTTGCACCCGTGAAAGACAAAGGTTACTACGTTTTTCATGACGCGTATGGTTACTTTGAGCAAGAGTTTGAGCTAAATAACTTAGGTCACTTTACGGTGAGCCCAGAGCGTAAGCCGGGCGCAAAAAGCCTGATCGCTATTAAGAAAACGATAGTACGTGAAAACGTTCAATGTGTGTTTTCTGAGCCTCAATTCACTCCTGCTGTGATTGAATCAGTGACGCGCGGAAGTAACGCAAAACAAGGTCAGCTTGACCCTATCGGTTCAACAGTTGAAGTGAAGAGTGGAAGCTATTTCGATTTTCTTCAGCAACTTACAGATAGCTATACAAGTTGCTTAGACGAGAAGTAAGTCATAAACGAGTATTCTTTACTCTACTTTGCTCTCGTTAATTTATGAATCATGCCGCTTTTTGCGGCATTTTCGTGACCGCTAAGATAAAACCTCCTAACAAATAACAAACCTCCTTTCTCCTTTTCTAATTTCCGCTAAAATGGAAAGATAATAATAAGCACAAAAAAACTCAGTTTTTGGTTTAGCAACGATAAGACGTTGTGGTACCCAAAATTTCATGTGTTGTTGCTGTTCAGGATTAAGAGTTGTATCGAATTATCTTCAAAATGTTCATGTTAATGAGCATTTCATTTAGCGTTCTAGCGGTAAATACCTCGCCCTCCGTTTTCTATCCTTTGCCCGTTCAAGCGCAAGGGAATTTCCTTGCGGCTAAAAACTTGTATTTAGGTGCCGGAGGTGCGCTCTGGGTTCATGATGTGCATGGAAAAGTACTCTTTTACGATGGTCGAACTCTATTCCCTCGCAAGGGAAGCTTACTGCAATTTTCTTCGGAAAGAGTCGCCTTTCTGAACGATGAGTTTTGGACATTTTTCGACAATGAGGTCTATCGACATAACCCTGGAATTGGCAACGAATTGGCGTTTAGCCTAAGTTCCGGCGCTGAAATAGCGAATATCGGTGCATCAGGCGATTATATTTGGGTTACTGACGGCAGTAATTTCTATACCTACAACACTCAATCTTTAGAATTCAACACCTACTCTCTACTTAAACTGTACCGATACAATAACAGCAGTGACATTGCGATTAACGACGCTGAGTGGGTACTATCAAAGTGGGTGCTAGCGACCAGTTCTGGCGTTTACCTTTCAGAGAATCAAGAGTTTACCCATGTCACCGCATCAGACAAAAACCATATTGAGACGGTTTATTTTTCGAATGCTCGACGTGAGTTAGTGATCGGTACTTTAAATGGTGCTGTGATTGTTGATCTCGCGAACCCAGACAAAGAGACCATCGTTAAAGGGTCGCATGTTCTCTCGTTGGCCGAAACTTCGGACCAGTATTGGATTGGTACAGAGCACGGCCTTATTAGCTACAACTTTATTACGGGACAAATTACTCGATTCGAACAAGCCGCTAGTCAAGACTTCTCGTTACCGGGTGAGAAAATATATTCGTTGATAAACGATCATGCTGGTGGTATGTGGGTTGCGACAAACAACGGTATCCGATACTTCTCACTGTTCAGCAAAACCTTCTCGAGAACACCCCTAACTGGAATGGGCATGCATTCGAGTAGTGTGGTGATCAATAAAGTACTGCCTGTCAGTGACCAGTTATCTTGGGTCGCGTCTTCAATGGGGCTCTACTTGGTTGATTCTGAAAGTGAAGAGAACCCAATTCGTGTTTACTCTAACCCTGTTAATGATTTTGAGATCTTTGGCTCTTCCATTTGGTTGGCGACCGAACAAGGTATCATCAGTCTAAATACGGAAACACTACAACCCGAAGCCCTTGATTTACCAAGGCCAATTGAGGGAGTGCGTGTTGAAAACCTTGCGCTTCAAGCCGATAACGTTCTTTGGATGACCTCTGGGCAAAACCTCTATTCGTTATCTATCGAAACCATGAAACTGACGAGTTATGGCACTGACTGGTTAGTCGACAAGTTCTTGCCTGCGAAGATCACCGCTCTCAATGTAGGCTTGCTAGGTCGCATCTATATAGGAACGGATCATGGCTTCTACTCGTTCATTGATAAACGAATTAGCTTTAGTCGTTCCAGCGAACGGTTTGGCAAAGTCGTCGATATTGAAAAAGCGAAGGATGGAGCGCAGTGGTTTGCGAGCAGTTATGGCGTGTATCGAATCCCGGATGACAGCTCTATTATTCAAGAAATCACTCTTGTTGAAGACAATATTAGCCCCAACTGCCTGATAAGCGATGACAATGGTGTTTGGTTAGGCTCTTCGAAAGGCATCAGTTATTACGGATTGGATGGGCAACTGCATAAACACATAGGTTCGCCATTTGGTTTGATCACCAATGAACTGGCGGCAGGAGCGTGTGCTCTTTTTTACAGTCAAGATAGCCAACCTTCGAGGCTTGTTTTCGGCTCAAAGTATGGTGTAGTCAGCGCGTTATCTAACGAGTTACTGGTATCAACTACACCTCATAGCCGTGCCTTGTTGAGTAAGATAAGTGTCGACCAACAAACGGTATCACTTGGCGGGAAAACGGCAGAGCTGGATGAGATTCCTTATGGTTCATCGATGGGGTTTAAGCTAGGTATCTTACCAGCAACGTTCGCACCTGCGATGGAATACCGACTGAGCGACGATGAACCTTGGAGTGAGTTTGAAGGGGGCTTGTTAACGCTCGATCATCTTCTTCCAGGGGATTACACACTTGAAGTGAAGCCGGTTAAAAGCTCCCATTATCGCTTTGTGTCAACCAATCAAAGCTTCTCGATTGCGGAGCCTTGGTATCTGACCAATTGGGCTGCAGCAAGCTCTCTGATATTACTGATTGGCGTTGTGACTATCTTAGTCTTTTGGCGTTCGCGTTATGTCACTTTTGCCAACCGGCACTTAAAAGCGCAAGTTGCACTGAAGACAGACCAATTGAGGCACCAAAGCCGGATATTACTCGCCACTAATCAACAGCTTAAAAAGCAGCTATCCGTGAAGAATGCGCTTGTGTCTCACACTGCCAATGAACTCTCTTCTGAAGTGAATCATATTGCTGCGATGCTCCCGAATTGGAATGACGAGCTCGGGAAGTCGCCGATTCTAACCTTGAAAAATGGCTTAGCTCAATTGAATAATACGCCTCAAGGAGAAGGGCAAGTTTGTTACGATATAATTTTAATCTTAGAGGTGGTACTCAAAGCTTGGCAGGATGACTTAACCAAAGCCGGTATTGAACTGGATATTAAAGTCGAAACAAAACAACGATATGTCTCGTTGCTGTATTTTAATCTCGATATTATCTTCAATAGCTTGGTTGCGAGCATCATCAAGAGAAACTTTAAGTCGCAGAGTATGGTGGTTCTGGTTGAAGAGGTTAAGGAGCATCTTGTTGTGACCATTCGAGATCATGGGATGCCTTTCCCTAAACTGGCATCAAGCATGGGTGACAATACCGGAAAGTCGACCGACCTTAACATCGAAAAGCTGCCGCTATTGATGAATCAGAGCGGTGGTGAGCTTAATGCCTTTGTTTCGGAGTCTCAAAATAAGGTTCAGCTTTCGTGGCCAATTGAGTATCAAGTACTCGACAATCTTGAAGCCAGCACAATTGAACAGATTGAAACCATTAAGCTTGCCGCCTCAACACCAGAGCAACAAAAACTGACAGCGGAACAAGAGTGGAAGAACAGAGTGTCGCAGCTTGTGAGTGAAAACTACGCTGATGCCGAGTTCAGTACTGCAACTGCCGCTAAGTATTTGTTTATGTCTGAGAGAAGCTTACAGAGACGCTTTAAATCGGCTTACAACAAGACCTTCAAAGAGCACTTGAATGAAGTACGTCTAGAGCATGCGTGTGAGCGCTTACTCGCTGGAGAGAAGATCTCTGATGTGGCGTTTGATTCGGGGTTCAATGACCCTTCCTATTTCAGTCAAAGGTTTAAGCACCACTTTGGCATGTCACCATCTAAGTTTGCTGAAAACAACGAAGAGTAGCACGCAGCGGATACTCAGCTAGAACATAAATAAAGATACTTTAGCCTCGACATTCGTGTTGGGGCTTTTTTATGCTTCTACGAGATACGAGATACGAGA
>NZ_JBFRLK010000049.1:136883-141016 GCF_041469805.1 Vibrio sp. 10N.286.48.C11
GAGATACGAGATACGAGATAAATGGGGAGTTTAAAAAGGTTGTTGGGATAAAACAAAGGGAAGAAAAAAAATATCGTGGCATAGCCGGGGGGACTATACCACGGGTGCCAATGACACCTTCGCTTGCTGCCGGAGTGATATAGCAAAGCCATATCACCTCTGGAATAAAATTAAAGAGAAGTAGTTTCTCTTCGATGGAGTAACTATACGTCCAGCCACTTATTTTACTTATAAAATTAACGACAGATACCTATGAGAAAACCGACATTATTTTAACTAATTGATAATTAATGGTTTGTTGTTGTCTGGGAGGATTTGTACTAGTGAGGTAGTTCTTGCTAGTTGTTGAAAGTAACGTTTTTGACGTAAACGTTTTTAACGAAATTTACGAGTATGTATTTTCGAAAACATTGATTTCACACAATAGAATTGTGGGCATGTATGTGTATCATGGCGTTAATAACAATCTTTCTCATTATCAGTCACGAATTGGGTACTTATGAAACTCTCACAATTAGAGCAAGGAAAGGCGGCTTCTATTGTTGCACTAACAGGTTTAACACCAGACGTAAGGAAGAAACTTATGGTCATGGGTATGTTGCCAAAAACCGAGGTGACGCTTATCCGCCGTGCACCTATGGGTGATCCGCTTCAAGTTGAAGTGAGAGGTGTTTCTATCGCCATTCGTGAAAGCATTGCAGAACAAATCGAGGTTATCTAAATGGATTATCAAGTTCTTACCGTTGGTAACCCGAATAGTGGTAAAACAACACTGTTCAACGCACTGACTGGTGCTAAGCAGCACGTTGGTAACTGGGTTGGTGTCACTGTTGAAAAGAAGACGGGTTTATACTCGCACGCTGGTGATCAGTTTCAACTAACGGATTTACCGGGTATCTACGCACTAGACAGTGGTAATGATGCGAACAGCATCGATGAGTCTATCGCGTCTCGCGCTGTTTTAACTCACCCAGCAGATGTGATCATCAATGTTGTCGACGCTAGCTGTCTAGAACGAAGCTTATATATGACATTACAGCTGCGTGAGTTGGGTCGCCCAATGATCGTTGTGTTGAACAAAATGGATGTATTAAAGCGCGAACGTCAGGTGATTAACCTTAAAGCACTAGAGAAAGAGCTAGGTTGCCCAGTTCTAAGCTTGTCTGCAAACGATAAAGGTCAAGTGGTTCGCTTTAAAGAGCGCCTGCATAAACTGCTTGTTCAAGGTGTGAGCCTTGACCCTATCTCTATTGATTACGATGCCGCGTTAGAAGCTCTTATCCCTTCTGTTGAGTCACAATTTGATGATGCTGACGTATCTCACCGAGCGCTAGCGATTCGTGCTTTAGAAAATGATTACTTGGTATTGAATGGTTTAGCCCCACAAACTCGCACTCAAATTGATAGCGTGCGTCTTGGTGCCGATTTCGATATTGACCTTGCTGTTGCTGACGCTAAATACACTTTCTTACATGACCTTTGTAAACGTGTTCGTCGCAGCGAAGGCAAACTAAGCCGTAACTTTACAGAGAAAGCAGACCAATTCATTTTGAACAAATGGGTCGGTATTCCTTTCTTCTTCGTTATCATGTACCTAATGTTCATGTTCTCTATCAATATCGGTAGTGCGTTTATCGACTTCTTCGATATTGGTGTTGGAGCAATATTAGTTGATGGTGGACACCACTTATTAGATGGCCATTTACCAGTTTGGTTAGTCACTGTACTTGCTGATGGTATTGGCGGCGGTATCCAAACGGTTGCGACCTTTATTCCTGTTATCGCAGCGCTTTACCTATTCTTAGCGGTACTAGAAAGCTCAGGCTACATGGCTCGTGCTGCATTTGTACTTGATAAAGTGATGCAGAAGATTGGTTTACCGGGTAAAGCATTTGTCCCACTTGTACTGGGCTTTGGTTGTAACGTGCCTTCAATCATGGCAACTCGTACTCTTGACCAAGAGCGCGAACGTAAACTAGCAGCATCAATGGCGCCGTTTATGTCATGTGGTGCTCGTTTACCAGTATACGTACTGTTCGCGGCGGCGTTCTTCCCAGGTGCAGGACAAAACGTAGTATTCGCTCTGTACATCATGGGTATCGTTGCTTCTGTATTTACGGGTTTGTTCCTGAAAAACACGATCTACCCAGGTAGCAGTGATAGCTTAGTGATGGAAATGCCAGATTACGAATTGCCGACAGTGCAAAACGTAATGTTGAAAACTTGGCAGAAGCTGAAGCGTTTCGTACTTGGTGCAGGTAAAACAATCGTGATGGTTGTGGCTATTCTTAGCTTCCTAAACTCTCTAGGTATGGACGGCAGCTTTGGTAACGAAGATAGCGAAAACTCAGTACTGTCTAGAGCAGCTCAAGTTGTAACACCTGTATTCCAACCAATTGGTATTACTGAAGAGAACTGGCCTGCAACGGTTGGTATCATCACAGGTATTTTCGCTAAAGAAGCCGTTGTTGGTACATTAAATAGCCTATATACAACGCCTTCTGATGAAGAAGCAGCTGAGTTTGACTTAGCAGCAAGCCTGCAAGAAGCGGTAATGACGATCCCTGAAAACCTAGCCGGATTGAGCTACTCAGATCCATTAGGTATTGAAGTTGGCGACTTGTCTGACTCTAATTCTGTAGCAGCTGACCAAGAAGTCGATACCTCTATCTTTGGTAACTTGAAAGACAAGTTTGTATCTGGTCATGCGGCATTCGCTTACTTGATTCTTATCCTGCTTTACACGCCTTGTGTGGCCGCGATGGGTGCTTATGTTCGTGAATTTGGTCAGACGTTTGCACGCTTCATCGCGGTTTGGACGATGGCTCTTGGTTACTTTGGTGCGACTTTCTACTACCAAGCGGCAAACTTTGCTGCGCATCCTGTGACAAGTGCAGTATGGATGGTGGCGATTGCTGGTGGTTTTGTGGTGACGTATCGCGTCTTCAAGAAAGTGGGCAGTAAGCAGAAAGCACTAGAGGTGCAAGTAGTATGATTTTAACTGAACTTCATCAATACATTGATAGCCACGGCGTTGCGGCTCGTAAAGAGCTCGCTGCAAAGTTTGGCATGAGTGAAGATGGCGTCGATGCGATGCTGAGTGTTTGGGTCAAGAAAGGGAAAGTTTCTCGCTTGGTCGATACGAATAAGCATGGTCATACAACGCGTATTCGCTACACCATCAGCAAACAAGATGGTTTGTCGCTTAACGTGATGATGTAGTTCGGTCTTCAGACTCTCGTTGAAAAAGGCGAGATTAGAAAATGACAAAGCCGCTTATCTAAGATGAGCGGCTTTTTGTTATGTGTCTTTTCTGAAGTGTTTTGCTTTAAAGCTCAATGAGATGAACTCGAATTATGCTTTCTTGAAGATAGAGCTCAGTGACAGAACGTTTTGGATACGAGTCAGGATAGCGGCTTGATCTTCTTCACTGCGCTGTTCGCCTTTTGTATTACCCCATACTGGGCCGGGCCAAGCAATGTCGTCTTTGAAGCGTGCAATATGGTGGATGTGCAGTTGTGGCACCATATTACCCAGCGCACCAAGGTTCAATTTGTCTGGTTGGAACGTTGCTTCTAATGCTTGGCTTACCGCCTGAGATTCATGTAGGAACTGCTGTTGCTCTTTCATTGGTAAGTGGTGCAACTCTTTTAGGTTGGCACGTTTTGGTACCAAGATAACCCAAGGCACTGCGTTATCTTTGTGTAGCAGGGCTAAGCTCAGTGGAAATTCGCCGATAAGTGTGGTGTCTTTCGCAAGTTGCGGGTGAAGTTCGAAGCTCATGATCTTTCCAATTAATTGTTTTACATGAGTATAAGGTCGGAGTTTGAATGTGGCTAGGGCTTACGTTCTCAATAAGCAGATTCCCTATCACGTTCGTCCCTCACTGTAGGGAATGATGGTGAGAAGAGGGATAACGATTTGGTGTGGTTTGATGGCGCATCATTGATGTTGTCTTGGATTCACTACACCTATTCTCGTCATCTCCTAGAGCGACGAATGAGCGTAATAGGAGATCTCTTGCTGTGTAGGTTAGCTAATCGCTTAAATAATCGAGTAAACAAACCTCCAGACAAAAAAAAGGTTGACGCTTTCACGTCAACCTTTCTAATTTTCTCGAATCTCGAATCTCG
>NZ_JBFRLK010000050.1:0-1735 GCF_041469805.1 Vibrio sp. 10N.286.48.C11
AGAAATCTGATAGTAGGTCATTACAACTTGGGCAACCTAGCAATAGATAGAATAGCCCGATGCCTCGACGGGAAGTGTGTAGTGATAAATCAGGCACGGCCAAGGGAAAGAGCAACGTCTTACCTCGGGAGATCTTATTACTTGTCTCGATAGAGACTAATACAGCAGCGATGCGGTATGACGAGCAATAAGAAGTCAGCAGAAGGCATAGTACCTTAAGGAAGTACAACTTAAGGGAAGGCCCGAACTGAATATATCAAGAAGCAGTCACTAGACACTCAATCATGTGGGGTCATAGCAAGATGAAAACCATCTCTACGTCCCAATGGGCGATACAGCAAGTAAAGCTCATGGTGATGAAGAATGACAAGCATGATTGGCGTAAACAGGAGGACGAGTCTTGGTGATCTCAACGTCGTTGATGGAGCAAATCTGCTCTTCAACCAACTTGAATCAAGCTCTACGAAGAGTGAAGAAGAACAAAGGATGTGCAGGTGTCGACAAACTCGACATAGATGCGACTATCTCAACACTTCGACAGGCTTCAAATGGGCAAGCGCTTCGCCAGAGTCTTCTGGAAGGAAGCTACCAACCTCAACCGGTACTTGGTGTAGAAATCCCTAAACCTAGTGGTGGCGTAAGGCAACTAGGTATCCCAACCGTGCTTGATAGAGTTGTCCAACAGGCAATGACCTCAGTACTGTCAGATATCTATGACCCCAAGTTCTCCAATAGCAGTTACGGATTTAGACCAAACCGCAGTGCGCACCATGCATTAACGGCAGCCAGTCATTACATCCGAGAAGGTCGAGGTTATGTTGTAGATATCGACCTAGCGAAATACTTCGACACAGTGAATCACGATAGACTGATGTACAGACTGTCACAGGACATCAGTGATAAACGAGTGTTGAAGCTCATCAGGTCATATCTACAGGCAGGCATAATGCGAAACGGGATGGTTGAACAGAGACAAAGAGGGACACCACAGGGTGGACCATTATCCCCGTTGCTATCCAATATCGTATTAGATGAACTGGATAAAGAGTTAGAGCGCAGAGGGCATAAGTTCTGTCGATATGCAGACGACTGCCAAATCTACGTTCATAGTGAAGAAGCCGCTTATCGAGTTAAAGAGTCGATAACGGAGTTCTTGGAGCAAAAGCTGAAGCTCACGGTAAATCGAGAGAAAAGTGGTGCGACAAGAGTGACAGAGCGGACTTACTTAAGCCACCGCTTCGGGATAGATGGAACAATCCATCTATCGAAGGCAGCACAAACTCAAATGAAGAAGCGAGTGCGGCAGATAACGAAGCGAAACCGAGGGCGAGAGTTGCAAGCAGTCATAGCGGAATTAACTCAATACCTAAGAGGTTGGCAACACTACTTCAAACTCGCCATACGGAAAAGCAGCTTGCAGCGCTTAGACGAATGGATACGGCGACGGCTACGATGTTACCGCTTAAAACAACGCAAACGCAGATACGGCATAGCGACATGGTTACAACAACAAGGTGTAACGGAGCGCAATGCGTGGAAGGTAGCGATGTCAGATAAAGGGTGGTGGCACTTGGCCTTAACGCCGCAGTTAAATCACGCCATGCCAATAAAATGGTTCGAGGAGTTGGGCCTGTACTCATTGGGAGATGGGTATGAGTCACTGAAAATATATTCGGAACCGCCGTATGCGACCCACGCTTGTACGGTGGTGTGAGAGGACGGAGGCCGTGAGGCC
>NZ_JBFRLK010000051.1:0-1892 GCF_041469805.1 Vibrio sp. 10N.286.48.C11
AATCGAGTAGGAGGAGGCCTCGCAGCCTCCGTCCTCTCACACCACCGTACAAGCGTGGGTCGCATACGGCGGTTCCGAATATACTTTCAGTGACTCGTACCCATCTCTTAGTGAGTACAGCCCCAACCCCTCGAACCATTTTATTGGCATGGCGTGATTAACCTGTGGCGTTGAAGATAGATGCCACCAACCCTTATCTGACATCGCTAGCTTCCACGCATTACGCTCCGTTACACCTTGTCGCTGTAACCATATCGCTATGCTGTGTCTGCGTTTGCGCTGCTTTAGTCGGTAGCACCTTAATCTACGCCGTATCCATTCGTCTAAGCGCTGCATTGCACTTTTACTAACAGTAAGCTTGAAGTAGTGTTGCCATCCTCTTAGATATTGAGTTAACTCCGTGATTATCACCTGTAACTCTCGTCCTCGATTTCGCTTCGTTATCTGACGTACTCGCTTCTTCATTTGAGCTTGTGCCGTCTTCGATATCCCGATTCTTCCGTCTATCTGGAAGCGGTGGCTTAGGTAAGTTCGCTTTGTCACTCTCGTTGCTGCACTTTTCTTACGGTTTACCGTCAGCTTTAGTTTCTGCTCCAAGAACTCCGTTATCGACTCTCTGACTCGATGAGCGGCTTCCTCACTACGCACGTAGATTTGACAGTCATCTGCATATCGACAGAACTTATGCCCTCTACGCTCTAGCTCTTTATCCAGTTCATCTAATACAATATTTGATAGTAGCGGAGATAATGGCCCACCCTGGGGTGTGCCTCGTTGTCTCTGCTCAACTAGTCCATGTCGCATTATGCCTACCTGTAGGTATGACCTAATTAGCTTTAACACGCGTTTATCAGCAATATCTTGTGACAGCCTGTGCATTAGCCTATCGTGATTCACTGTATCGAAGTATTTTGCTAGGTCGATATCTACTACATAACCTCGACCCTCTCGGATGTAGCGACTGGCGGCCGACAATGCATGGTGCGCACTGCGGTTGGGTCTAAACCCGTAACTACTGTCGGAGAACTTCGGCTCATAGATACATGACAGCACTGATGTGATTGCCTGTTGGACTACCCTATCAAGGACTGTTGGGATACCTAATTGCCTTACGCCACCACTAGCTTTGGGGATTTCTACACCAAGAACAGGTTGAGGTTGATAGCTTCCATCCAGAAGACTCTGGCGAAGCTCTTGCCCGTTTGATGCCTGTCGAAGTCTTGAGATAGTGGCGTTGATGTCGAGCTTGTCGACTCCTGCACACCCTTTGTTCTTCTTCACGCGTCTAAGAGCTTGATTCAAATTGGTTGAGGAGCAGATTTGCTCCATCAACGAAGTTGAGGTCACCAAGACTCGCCCTCCTGTCTACGCCGACCATGCTTGTCATTCTTCGTATCCATGAGCTTTACTTGCGGTATTGCCCTTTGGGACGTAGAGATGAGTTTCATCTTGCTATGACTCCACATGATTGAGTGTCTAGTGACTGCTTCTTGATATATTCAGTTCAGGCCTTCCTTTGAGTTGTACATTCTCAAAGTACTATGCCTTCTGCTGACTTCTTATTGCTCATCACACAACATCACTGCTGTATTAGTCTCTATTGAGACAAACCATAAGATCTCCCGAGGTAAGACGTTGTTCTTTCCCTTGGCTGTGCCTGATTTACCACTACACACTTCCCGTCGAGGCATTGGGCTATTCTATCTATGGCTAGGTTGCCCAAGTTGTAATGGCCTACTATCAGATTTCTGTTCGTCACAACCAAGTTTTGCCATTTGCTTCCTTCAGATTTCACCTCACGGTGAACACCCTTGCATAGGCTAACGGTTCTCGCTCGACTGAGCCCGTAGAGGACTTTCACCTCCTAGATCAACGCCATGCTCGGCGCACCA
>NZ_JBFRLK010000052.1:0-18398 GCF_041469805.1 Vibrio sp. 10N.286.48.C11
CAGCGACCTTTCTACGTAGTTTCAAATGATCAGATCACAGGACTTGGAAAAGGTTCAACTAATTTAGGCAACAACGCCGGCAGGAATTACTAAATCTAATGTGAAGTGTTGAGAGAACACAAGCATAAATACCCGCTACGTAACTACCTCTTAAGAGAAATACTACTTAATCAACAGTAGCTGAGAATAACGGTTGAGTAATGATTCCGCATTGTGGCCGTCTGAGGCTTTACACGCTCAACTCTGACTTGGTAGGGTAAGTTTATTGTCAAACAATGATCGATAAGCCGATATAAAGCTATTGAGTTCAAAGTACTGCTATTTAGTTGTTGTTTTTTACCGAATTAGCTAGATTACAAGAGGTTTTTTATATTAACCTTATGATTTTTATGTGAAATAATAAAATATTCAGATGGAATTATCACCAGGTAGGTATCAATAAGTATGTCAGTTGCAGAAATAGAAGATCAACGCACTGTTCGTGAACTTCAAGCTATCTTTAAAAAGGAATACGACAAGAAAGTTAACTCTGAAAAACGTATTTCTGAATGTGATCAAGGCTTCCAAAACCTTAGAACTCACAGCCAATCCGCATTGAACTATGCACAAAAATTTAAATCTACAAAGCTGAATGAGCAAATTAATTCTATTAAGAGCTCAGGTCTGCACCCACAATCGTTAGATGATCCTAAGTTGATTGAGCTTAAGCAATCTTTGAACTCGCTGTTTGAACAATGTGACAGCATCAATCCGCGTGGATTTACCGTCTCTAGCTTAGAGAAAATTGCCGATCATCCAAAAAGTGTACTGTTAAAAGATGAGCAGTTCGCCCAACTGACAAAAGACGAGCAACGTGTCGCTCAGCAGTTCGAAGAAATGGCTGAACCGATTAAAAATGCGCACCTGCAACGTGTGGTACTTGGACAACAGATCGAGACCGAAAAGCAAAGAGTGCTGAAGAAACGTCGTTTTGTGCGAAACAGCATTATCGTCCTGCTGCTTGCAGCAGGCGGATTCGCTATTGCGCTAAAAGAAAATGACCCGCAACTTTTTGAACAATATCTAAATATTGTCAAAGGCATGATCAACTCAGTACACGTGTAACTCGATATGAATAAATTAATCCAAAACCTAACCAGCAGCAAAATCAAACATATTTTTGATCAAGCTGATTTATACCCAAAAATTGAAAGAAACATCGATGAACATGCCCAAGTACAAAGTGCGTTACTAAGCCGTTCCGAGCAGGTGTTGAGTGGCGAAATTGATTCGCAAAAGCAACAGTTGGAAGACGCAAAACAGACGATTAAACAAGCCGTCTCATGGATGTCAGAGGTCGATGCGCCAGACCTGAAAAATCAAACATGGCCAGAATTCCCTTTTAATACCCAATATATTCCTAACGAGCTAGTGATTGGTTTTCAGGAGTTATCTATTGATAACCAAACCTTCAAGCTGCCTGTCACTGTGCCATTTATGTCGGGTGATAATACTTATTACTACCCAGCAGATGCAGACAGCTTAGAGTGGACGCAAGACGCTCTACACACCATCATTATGCGTCTGAGCGTAATGTTGCCTTATGGTGCGCAGTTCTGTTTGCTTGATCCGGCGAAAATGGGTGAGAATTTCCCTTATATCAAACAACTGCCGTTTAAGCGTCCGCTAACCAATGATATCTCGCGTACTTTGGAAGAAGTATTAGACGATATCAAACGTATCAAGCAAAATTACCTGGATAACCGTACGCGTCGCTTAATTAATGTTGATCCAGAAATTCGTGGTAACGAGAAGTTTGAGTTTATTGTCGCTTCTAACTTCCCGAAAGGTTACGACCGTCGTTCTATCGAACTGTTGGCGCAAATCGCCAATACAGGTTCTGTTGCGGGAAAATATGTGATCTTGCAACAGAACCAAGATCTTGAGCTGCCAAATGGCGCTTCAATGGAATGGTTCGAGTCACTGAAAAACATCCGCTCAGGAGACAATCATATTACGGCGATCCCTGAGCTTGAAACCTACATGATTGGTTCTGAAGCGATCTGTGATGAGACCATCAACAACATTTTAGATTGTGTCGCCAAAGCGAAACCGAAAGAGAACAAGCTTGAGTTCACAGATGTAACTGACACCAACCCAGAAAACTGGTGGAAAGGTGATACAGGCCATGAAATCCGTGTTGCGGTTGGTGGTACTGGTGCTAAGAAAGACGATCTTGAACTGTGGTTTGGTGAAAGTACTGGTCGCCAAATCTGTGCGCACGGCATGTTGGGTGCGATGACTGGTGCTGGTAAATCAAATCTTTACCATGCCTTTATTATGGGTCTGGCATGTCGCTACAGCCCTGACGAACTGCAACTGTATCTTATTGACGGCAAGCAAGGCGTTGAATTTAAGTGCTACCCAACGCTACCACACGCGAAGGTGGTCTCATTGAACACATCACCAGATTTGTCGCGCAGTGTGTTAGATGAGTTGGTGGAAGAGATGATCCGCCGCAACGAAATGTTCAAACGCGAAGGTTTCGAAAACCTGCGAGATTACCGCAAAGAGACTCAAAATCCGCTACCGCGCATCCTTTTGGTTGTGGATGAATACCAAACTCTGTTTGAAGATGATCGTGATGGTCTAGGTTCTGGCCTAATGGAAAAACTGGCTACACAAGGCCGTAGTGCTGGTATCCATATGTTGGTCGGTTCGCAGCGCTTTGGTGCGTCAGGCATGCAAAACCAGCAGAGTATCTTCGGTAACATTCACTTGCGTATCGGTATGCAGATGAGTGAAGCGGACGTCACGGCACTGCAAGAGTTTGGACCAAACGGCAAACGTCTTCTACGTGCGTGTAAAGAAGCGGGCCAAGTGGTAATCAATGACTCTGCGGCGAATGATGATAAAAACCGTGCAGGCCGAGTGACTTATCTATCAGATAAGCTACGTCTTGACTTGATCAAGCAACTTGCTGAGAAATGGCAACATAAGCAAGGTTTTGCGAATCTGCATCACTCAATTTTGCTTGATGGCTCAGGCCAACCAAACCTAAGCGAAAACCCTCAGCTAGAACAGCTATTTAGTACCTACTCAGCGCACCCTTCTCAACAAGAGTGGGTGGAGTTTGCAAACTTACCTGAGCATCAACAAGGCTTGGGTGAGAAAGAGTGGTATCCAGTTGAAAAACCTGCCAACTTCTGGTTGGGACGCGAAATGAACATTCATGGACAAGCGAACGTTGTTGTCCGTCGTCGTACCAATGAACACCTACTGTTTGTCGGTGAGTCAAATGAGGCGCGCTCAGGTATGCTGAGCTACTGGTTGGGACAACTGCCAATTAACCATGCTGCGGGTGGGTACCAATTGTACTTACTAGAGCGTGCAATCAAAGGTTCTCCATGGCATGGCATTATGAGCCGAGCGATCGATACTTGTGGTTTAACCGACGTACATTACCGCGAGAGTGTCAGCGAGTTTGCCAGTGACTTGGACCACGTTAAGGCGGAGTTTGAGCGTCGTAAATTAATGGATGAAGAGCAAATGTTAGCTCAACCAACCATCTACATTGTGGTGAATGAAGCGCAACGTGCGACAGAGCTTCAGCAGCAAGCAGGTCGTTACGGAGTGAAAGAGCATGGCGACTTAGGTGTGGTAATTTCAGAGCTACTAGAGCAAGGTGCAGAGTACGGCATTCATATTGTGATGAGCTTTGACAATGTTCGTGCGGTGACTAAAGTGTTCGACCGCCGTGACATAGACTTGTTCAAACATAAATTCGTGCTGCAAATGTCAGAAGATGACAGTTTCTGCGTGATCAAGTCACGTCATGCGGCATTGCTTCAGCAAACAACTCGCGTACCGGTTTACGCGCTGTATGCCAATGCATCGCAAAATTACCCAGTCAAGTTCAAACCATACTGCTACCACGATGTAGAAGATCATGAGAAAGAGCTTGAGCAGTTAAACAACTACCTGCAGTCATGGAGCCACTAACGTGTCATTAAACGATGTAGAGCAAAACCTACAGCAGTTTGTGACGCAATTGGACAGCTTCTCTGAAGCTGTCCGTCAGTGCCAGCGAGAGTTACTCGATCCAGTAGATGAGGTGACCGCAGTGTTGCCTCATACTAAAGCGAATACATATCGAACGCTTTCGACTGAGCTAGATAGTGTTGCATCCAAACTGACACACAGTCTTGCTCCGGGATTGCAATCGGGGCTGGAATATCGCCTGCATGTGCTGAGGACTTATCTTTATGAATGATCATCAGCTAACCGCGCTTGAAACGCTAGAACAGCGCTCGCAACGCAACTTAAAAAACTTAGAGCAAGCGTACCATGAACTGCATGTCGCTTGGGTTGTGTTGAAAGAGAGCTATGAAGGGCAAGGCGCAGAAGAAGCCGATATGCAGTTTCAAGTTCTGGCAGGGCAAGTTACCGAATATCAGCAAGTGCTTGAGAAATTGATGATTCAATGTTCTCAAAACATCGCTGAGCTGAAAGAAGGAGGAGAGGCGCATGCAACCTAGATGGTTAATTGCACAGCTTGAAGAATTTTCTTTCTTGTTGCAGTCCCAAAGTGCGCTGAGTGATGAAGTACGAAAAGTATTGGGTTTGACTGAAAGCCACGGGGCTGAGCATACCAATCGCCTTGATAATGATGTTCATCGATTTACTGCGCTTTATGAGCAATTGATGGCTGAGCAAAGAGAGCGTTGGGATAGCCATGAGCGAAGATATCAGCAGACTGTACGCACTCTTGATGAGCGAGAGCAGGAGTTAACACAGGCGCAATCAGAGCTAGAAGAGACGAAAAATCATCAGGATTTTTGGCAAAACCAACTGAATCTTGCCCGCAATTGGAAGTCGCGTGCGCGAACTCGGCTTGATAGTGCAGAGCGAGAACTAAGATCGGCGGAACAACGTACGTCGAGTGCTGAGCAAGACTATAGTTCTGCGAAGGCCAACTATGACTACGCAAGTTCGCAGATGATTCGAGTTTATGTCGGCAAAGACAGTCGCGGCAACGCACAGTACGAGTATCGTCGCAATCCGGCCACAGCCGAACGTCATGCGATGAATGCCGCGCATGGTCGTTTGCAAACTGCGCGAGAAGAAGAGCGTCGGGCAAAATCGGAATACAACGCGGCTCGCAATGAGTACAAAGAGGCTTGCGATCAAGTGAATGGGAGTATGTCAGCGGTGTCCGATATGGAAGTGGCAACCAAGCATTCTTATTCAGCACTTTCGAGCGCGGAAGATGCCAAAACCAATACACTTAATGCCAAATATAGCTTGGATGAAGAACGTCGAATTTTAGAACAAATGGACGACACTCTAAAAAGTATTGAAAGCTGCGTTAACAGCCAACAAAACTGTCAACGTGAACTTCATCAACATAACTTAATGGCACTAACGACTTTACGTAACAACGAGCAAATTCAAGAAGATTTGGTCTATGAAATCTATAAGATTCGTTATGCACTTGAGAACAAAGCGAATTTGCTAGCCGCATTTGATGCGCCCGTGTTTTTAGGATAATCATGCAACCAACATTTGATACAGCTTTCTATCAGCGCAATCACATGGATTTGGAAGATGAGTTGATGAAGTTAGCCTTAGCGGTACAAAACTTCAAAGAACAGTCCCAAAACCTATCAGCGATTTGGTCAGATGATGCAGGACGGAGGATCAGACAAATCCATTTGCTGCCTTTAGTTGAGCAATATGGGCAGTTTGAAGGCACCGCTAAGCAATATCTTCAATCGAGTGAAGAGCGTCTGAAAAGCTTTTACGAAATGAAGCGATTAATCAGCGAGTACGCCGGTTTTCATTCCAGCTTGGAAGAGAAAGAAGAAGACACTCTAAGACAAAATGATGAGTATCGAAGGGTGACCGCGATCAGTGAAAATCAGCGCGATAAAGGACTGGAGTTTTCTGCTAAGAGTGAACAGTTCAATCGCTTAGCTAAAAGCCATGTAAACCCGATTTAACTTCAAATAAGAGTAAAAAAACTAGCGAGATATTTCTCTGCTAGTTTTTTTTTCGAGGTAATAGGACGAATCCTAGTATCAAATTAAACTTGGTCATCTTAATGTCATTTGACCACTGTTCAGCTCCCACTGGACACGAAAATAAGCAAGTCGCCATACCTTAGTTAATTCATGCTCTACTAAATTAGATAAAATGCAACTCACAATTGTCCGTGCGACCTGAAGTCGTATGAAGCGTTGTTCACCACGCAGAGTGAACCATCTGTATCACCAGATGACCCTAAGAGCCTGAATAAAGCAGCGGCTCTGACAACGTAACAAAGCTTGGTCGTTAGGCTGAGCGGGAGCAAAATCGTGAGAGGATGTTCCTCCTGATAACCACAAAATCGGGTGAGTGCTAGGGAGTCAATATGATGAATGTAATGTGAATCCATTTAAGGCGCGTTATGTGATGAAACAGCGGAAGTGGTTAATACGCTGTAGCCAAAAGGCAACGAGAGTCGGAAAGAGATTGGACAATGCTCTTTCGTGGTCATTGTACTCTCCGCACCATTGTGGGCATCTAAGTTGACATTTTTACGCGACATACGGAACAGGGTAAGCCTGTATACCTCCCTATGGGAAAGCTATCTGTGAAGGTGGCCGATAGGTATGCAGGTAAAGGAGGTTAGAGAAAGCAAATGCCGCTTTGTAATGAAGTGGATACAGATTTTTATCTGGCGCGAAAGCGAGCTGACTTCTAACTGGTCTCCCGTTGCGAAAGAGTTTGAAGAACTTTATTGAAGAAGAAAAGCAAATGATGATTTCGAATGAAATTAGTGCATCTTCTTACAACGAACCGTGGTCTCTCAATTACTGAGTGCTCATTGGCGAGGTATTAAAGCTTCAAGTGCGTATCGCAAAGGTAATTAACACGAAGGGCTAGTGTTGCGATCAACTTTTGGTCTCGCTCTAGTCCTATAACGATTTAATTACTGGGTGCTTTACTGTGCCTTTGTGGAGGCTTGAGCCGTATGCAGTGAAAGTTGCACGTACGGTTCTGAGGAGGGTGGCACCTGGTAACAGGTGCCGTCTATCCGACAGAAACGTGTTTGGAAGTCGAGCAATTTTCTATATTAGTGCGCTGTCGTGAGTACCTGTTGCATTACTTGTGCGTGAAATGTGGAGGAGCTGATTTCCTGCCAAGTACCTGTTCCCAAATATAACAAATTGCGTAGTAATAGGCGGCCTTAGTCGAAGGAGCTAGATCAGCTTTGCGTCTCCAAAAGTCACAAACTTGCGACCGCCCAATCTGAGCAAGTGATCTTGTTTGTGGATTATGCTTCTGAATATTTCGGCAAAAACTCTTCATTTTCTCTGCCTGATTTTTACGGTTCTTTTTACCTACGGTTCTTTTTACCTCCGGTTCTTAGATATAGATGTATAGCTCGGTTTAACTCATATTCCATTCTTGTCATAGTTCACCCCAGATATGCATTTGTTATGTCGGTTCGATGATGGCCAAGTTCTTCAGCAACAGAAAGTCTTGCTGCATTGTCAAAAGCTTTAGCTTGCTCAACTGTGCATCCCACTTTATTGGCAATGTATTGGTGGTGTGAAGAACCATGCTGATAACTTGACTCCACAACTGATTTTATTCCGGCTACTGCGGTTTGTTGTTGCATGTGGTTGGTGTAACTGCTTTGCGCATAGGCGTGCCGCTCACCGTGTGATTTATAATCAAGTTTTCCAAACTCTCGATAGGATTGAGATTGGAACTGTATATAGCTTAGATTTGCGGGGATCATGGAGTGATGACGTCCCTGAATGACACTGGCATTCTGAAGTGCATCAAGCTGATTTTGGGATACGATTGGTACTGTTCGTGCTTGACCGCCTTTCGTTCCGTCTGTGACAGAAATGCTCTGCTTTATAATGGCTTCTTTTAGCATGGCTGCGGGGTTACCTTTACAGGCCTCTTCGAATCTCAAGCCTAATGACCTTTGCATTTCACTGATAGCAGAGAGCCTGTCAGAAAGCTGTGATGTGATTTTGTTATGTTGTTCTTGGGAAATAGCTCTATTTTCCGTAGTTATACCAGAACGATTTGGAAGTCCAGCTTCCGATGCTGTAACCCTAAGAGATGAATCCCCAATAGCCTGACTAAGAACGGAGTTGACGGCAGATAAGTACTCATGTGCTGTTTTGATACTGATTGAGCCGTTATCAATTTTCGAATCTAATTCTTGAGTGTATTGCGTTACATGCTCTTTCGTTATCCCTCTCATGTCTTTGACACCATGATGGTCTTTGATAAATGTCGAGAACTGTGTGAATCGAGTTGTTTGATCTGCTACGGTTTTGAACCCGATTTGACCTGCATTGAATTTTTCGTAAAGCGCGTTCTTAGCCGCTTGATTTATATCTCGAGATCTTAAGCCACAGTTTCTGGCATTAGGGTTTTCTCTCTCCATCCTAGATGTGGGGAACCTACTTAGACTCATACTTTCCTCTCAGTTTCTTTCAGTTATAGGCTCTGCAAGCAGCGAATCGTGTTAAGTGTTTATGCGCGTTTAAAATGTCGCACGTCATTAGCAGAGGTTGGGAAGATAAGAAGCGATCCCGGCGCTTACGTTGTTGAAGCTGACCTGGCAAAGGTTAGTGCTCAAAGGCGTTTACATAGGTTGGACGAAGGCGCCACTGGCTAGTGGAAGAGAGCAATCTATGTTTTGCTTTGAGGTTGGACTTAGCGGTCAGCTAGAGGTTTTGTCCGTTGAATTCAGGCTGCTTGGTGGCTGCTGTCACGTACAAGTGAGTGGAATGATCACGAGTTCCGGCAGTAACTGATGGATTGGTTCGATGCATTTCATGCATTTTCATGTTTTCGAATACCTCTCAATACCTTTGTCAGGCTAGAGATACCAATGGATCTGTTATCGGATGCAGTCTCCGTCTATTTTTGTCTGCCGTCCAAAATAGACGGAGACTTTAGCGGTCCTTTTCGCAACGCAGATAATAAATCTTGAGTAATGGAGTAATACTCTCAGGGTTGAAAGTGTTCTTTCATTTGAGTGAGTGAGCAATACATACTCTATTGGGGCATCAAACTGATGAGAGCATTTCGTACATGCGCTCTAACATGTGGGAGATAATCACAGCATTAAGAATGCTTCTCTTACCTCATGGTTTACATACAAGATATATGCTTCTTTATGGCCATTTCTCAAATAAGGAGTCCAATTTGGCTGTTTAGCACGTTCATTGGAATTTTTATAGCTAGAGTAGAAGAGGGCTGGATGTCAAAACGGGGGGAGCAGGCAGATCGTCACGCTATGGTTTACATAAGTTGAAACCAAACTGATCTGAATTTAAATCGATTCTTTCGCAATTAAGAAGCCCAAAAAGCTCCGCTAATTGAAAAGCAGCTCAAAGATGATTGAAACTACGTTTGTCCCATCCCAACAAAAAAAGGAGTTTTACATGGACATTCCTGCAAGTTTAAACTCATAAAAAGTAAAGCCGCCAATATAGGCGGCTTAAATCTTTGCTCAAGGTCCCCTCCTCAAGCTTTGGAGGAACAAATTTAGTATTGCACAAGGTGCGTATTGGACCAAGATATCTCCCCCCGTTTTCAAAATCAGATAACTGAGCGAACTTTCTTGCCATGAAGTCTGTTCGGGTAGATCTCAGTGTAAACTTGCCATAATGTGTTGAGGGAGCGGTGACCTGTTACCTGTGCAACCTCTTCTATCGAAAACCCGCCTTCGAAAAGACGACTAGCTCCTTCCCTGCGAAGATCATGGTAGCGTAAGTCTTTAATCCCTAAGCTATCTCGTACCCGCTGAAAGCCTGCGGAAACCGAGCGAGAGTTATATGGAAAAACGCGCTCATTATTCTTTGGTTGTCTTTGAATGATTTCCCATGAATCGCCTAGTAGAGGTACCCATTGATGATTACCTGCCTTTTTACGGGGATCTTTCCTATTTCTAACCATAACGGCTCGTTGGGTTTCATTGATGTCAGTCCATCGGATATCGCAAATCTCTCCAATGCGCATGCATGTCAGTATTGATATTACAAAAATGTCGGTAAACGGAATGAAAGAGACAAATGATTGCTCCCTCTCTTTCAATCCAGCTACCAACATTTCTATTTCTAGTTGATTTGGTCGTCTACTTCGGCGAGCGCTTTTGCCGATGAGGCCCATAAATACTAAAGTGTGGTGAGCTGATTTGAATACTTCATCATTAATTGCTACTTGCCACATAGGTTTAGCTTGCTTAAATATCGAACGTAGATTTGAAACCTCGACAGCGATAGTTTGTGGCAATACACCATCATGTTCTCTTCGGTATTGGCAATGCTTGATGAGGTCATGATCGTTAAAATCAGTAAGTGTGGTGCTGGCTATTGGGTAGCGAAGTAAAAGTCGGAGGTTGAAACTCATAGTTCGCTTATTCACAAATTCGGGGGTTTGTAATGCTTTTTCAATCAAGAATCCTATGGTTTGTTTAGTTGGAATAATGCCCCCATGCCGAACACTTTCAATCTTCTCAACTTCTTGATCTCCCCAAGCAGTAGCAGATGCTTTCTTTGTAAAAGTCTTAGTCTTATCAACCGTAGTTACACCAGATTGTCTTTCGCGAACCCGGCATTTATATTTAGTTATGCCTGATTGTGTTTTGATTTTTTGAATGTGATATGACGCCATCGTGCACCTCTATACTTGGGCGCAGATTGAACTTGATGTAGAATCTGCGCTCTTCAAATGAAACCACGATTCGAAAAGGGCTTTTGCAAATAAGCAGGTCTTTTTCGCTAGTTAATTTACAAGCTGTAGTTTTACCAATTTTTGGGACCAATACGTGCCCACAGTCGGTGAAAAATGGTCCAAAATGGGCACAAATAGGGTTAAATGATGCAAAATAGTGCTAGTCACAAATCAGATAAACTTAATGAAAAACAAGATATTGGCTTAGATTTTCCAAAATCTCGATTTTCAGTTGCTCCAATGCTCGATTGGACTGACCGCCACTGTCGTTACTTTCACCGTTTGCTTTCTCAGCAGACTCTTCTGTACACGGAAATGGTAACAACGGGCGCGATCTTACATGGTAAGGGCGACTTTCTAGAATATAACGAGCAAGAACATCCTCTTGCACTTCAACTCGGTGGTTCAAACCCGGTTGATTTGGCGGCGTGTGCCAAGCTTGCTGGTGAGCGTGGTTATGATGAAATCAACCTTAATGTCGGTTGCCCTTCAGACCGAGTTCAGAACGGTCGCTTTGGTGCTTGCCTAATGGCTGAGCCTGAGCTGGTGGCAGATTGTGTGTCGGCGATGAAAGAAGTCACTGATATTCCAATTACCGTGAAAACGCGTATTGGTATCGACGACCAAGACTCTTATGAGTTCTTAACTAAGTTTGTTTCGACGGTTTCTGAAAAAGGCGGCTGTGAACAATTTACTATTCACGCGCGTAAAGCGTGGTTGAGTGGTCTTAGCCCGAAAGAGAACCGTGAGATCCCACCGCTAGATTACGATCGTGCATACCAAATCAAGAAAGATTTCTCTGATCTGGTGATTGCCGTGAATGGTGGCGTTACTACTCTTGAGCAAACTAAAGAACATTTGCAACACCTTGATGGCGTGATGATCGGTCGTGAGGCCTACCATAGCCCGTTTATCTTGGCTGAAGTCGATCAGCAGATCTTTGGTTTAGACACGCCAATCAAGAAGCGCTCACAAGTGGTTGAAGAAATGTACCCGTACATTGAGCGTGAGCTTTCAAATGGTGCAAGCTTAGGACACATCTCTCGTCATATGCTTGGTTTGTTCCAAAGTATGCCGGGCGCAAGACAATGGCGTCGTTACATCAGTGAAAACGCACATAAGAAAGGTGCAGGTATCGAAGTGATGCAGACAGCATTGGCTAAGATCCCTAAAGAGCTAAACGTATAATCTCCCCCGAGGTTAAAGTTCGAGCTTAAAAGCCAAAGCTAAAAACCCAAGCTTAAAAACTTAAGCTTATAAACCTAAGCTTAAAACTTAAGGCTAAATTCGCCACTAGAGGTTAAATTTACCACTATAAGTTTCCGAAAAGCCACGCATGAAGATGTGTGGCTTTTTATTTATCTGATAAATAAGGATTTTATAGGGTTGGCATACTTGGTATGGAAGCTGCAATGTTAGAAAGTAGGAAAGATAGGTCATTAACTCATTAGGGAGACCATTATGTTTGAATTAATATTTGTTCTTATTTTCGTTGCGACTCTACTTGTCACTGGTATTACGTTTATGACGGTATTGGCTGCAACCGGAGTGGCGTTATTAGTCATGTTGGTCTTAGGTATGATGGGCGTCGTGTTTAAGTTACTGCCTTGGTTGATCGTGATTGCAATCGGTGTGTGGTTTTTCAAAAATTTTGTACACAGTTCTAACCAGAGACGTTACTAAGGTCATCGTGCCGTCAAATCTTTACTCGTCAGCGGTTTATCGTTTTAGAATTTAAGATGTGTGGTAGAATTTTCCCCAATAATCTATGAATGTGCATACAATTAGCACTACGATATGGAATTGGAGCTATCTCAAATGAATAAAATGCCATTAATTGCTTTAGTGGGAATGCTATCTTTAAGTTCAGCAGTGTCTGCTGAAGAAGAGTTTTCTTACACGGCTAAAGTCGGTGCCGATATGTGGTGGGGAAGTACAAAGCTAAACGAAGTTAGACAAGATGACGATTCTAACTCACCTTCGTTGTATTTCGCATTTGAGCATAATGCCCCAATGCTCCCAAATGCTAGCTTCCGTTATACCTCTGTTGATGCGGACTCGTTGGCTTTTGATAAGTACGACTACACGTTTTACTACACACTGTTAGAGCACAAGTTGATGAACTTTGATGCAGGTGTGACGTTCACTCAGTACTCAAACTCTAACTACATTGAGCCTAAAACGAGTACTCAAGCAACCTTTGATGAATTTACTTGGAGCTTCTACGGTAACGCAGAGATCAACGTTCCTGACACCAACTTCGATATCATTGGTACCATGGAGTTTGGTGATAGCAGTGGTATTAAGAGTACTGACTTGATGGCGGGTGTTCAGTACCGAATCCCTGTATCAGAATCTGAAATTGCCCTGCGTGGTGGTTACCGTGTTATCGATTTAGATTCGGATGAGTTCTTTAGCTCAGAACTAGGCAAGAGCTTTGTCATGGTCGATGGTTGGTTTGCTGGTGCTGAAGTGCGCTTCTAGTCCATATAAAGCAAATTTAGAACGAATTTTAAGAACGCCACTTTATTAAGTGGCGTTTTTTTATATCTATTGATTATATCTTTCTGGAATTAGTTAGCACATTCATCACTTTCGACCATCCTTAATACAGAGAGCCAATTTGCGTCTATTCTTATAAGGTCTATGTAGTGAGGTCAAAGCAAGGGATGGAATATGACACTCAATGAATTGAGAAATTTATATAGAGAAAACCTGTTAGTTGAAGCCATCATAGAGCCCTCAATTCAAGAAGGGTCTTGGGTTGTGGAGTTTCGCCATATGGGGGGTGGCTTCGTTCTGCTTACTGATGTTCATGGTGAAGAATGTCATTACGCGGATTTAGACTTGGCATCTAAATCGGCAATGGCGGTTGGCTTTCAGCAAGTACGCATTGAAAACCAGTAAGACAATTTACGTTTCAATCGGTTTTTACTTCCAAAAAGTTATAAAACATACTTTTCTATTCTTTCTTGTTATTAAAAGGAGTGGTTAATCTATCGTCACGCAATGATTAGGGATGTCGTGACCATGTCTTTAAATAAGAAAGAGTCTTCACAAAATAATAATGCACAGTCTGGGGCTAATGAGTTACCTGGGCTAGCAGCACCACTTAATGACCAACAATTGGGTCATCTTCAGCAAACTGTTTCTGAACTGTCTGCACAGCAACTGGCATGGGTCAGTGGTTACCTTTGGGGAGTGAGCCAAGCTCAGCCTGTCGGTGCTGCTGCGCCAATCGCTCAAGCGGCTGCTGCAGTAGCGGCTAAGCCAGCGGGTAAGCTCAGCATTATCTTCGCTTCTCAAACCGGTAATGCTAAAGGCGTCGCTGAATCGCTCGAGGCAGAAGCAAAAGCCTTAGGTATCGCCGTCGAGCTTTTCGATGCGAGTGATTATAAAGGTAAGAACTTAGCCAAAGAGACACACGTCATTTTCGTCGCTTCAACCAATGGTGAGGGCGAAGCCCCTGATAACGCGATTGAGTTGCATGAATTCCTTCAATCGAAGAAAGCGCCAAAATTATCAAACCTACAATACGGTGTGATTGGTTTAGGTGACTCAAGCTATGAGTTCTTCTGCCAAACGGCTAAAGACTTCGATAACTTCCTCGCTAAGCTTGGTGCGAAATCGTTTGTCGATCGCCTTGATTGTGATGTTGATTACGAAGAATCAGCAACGGAATGGCGCGCTAAAGCATTAGAGCAAGTAAAAGAGACGCTATCGACAGGCACTGAAGCCGATGTGGTTCAATTACCAGTCGGTCAAGCGGCCGCCGGTCATTCGCAATACACCAAACAAAACCCATACACCGCGACACTATTGACGAGCCAAAAGATCACCGGTCGTGATTCGGGCAAAGATGTTCGTCATATCGAGATTGATCTTGATGAGTCGGGCATTACCTACCAACCCGGCGATGCGCTAGGCGTATGGTATGAAAACAGTTCAGAACTCGCAAATCAGATTCTTTCTAAGGTTGGGTTATCGGGTATCGAAAGTGTCGATGTCGATGGTGAGAATCTATCTATCCATAGTGCGCTAGTGAGTAAATTTGAGATTACCACTTCAAACCCTCAACTTGTGACTAAGTTTGCTGAGTTATCGGGCAGCAAGAAGTTAATCAAGCTGGTGGAAGATAAAGACAAGCTTCGTGAATACGCGGGTAATACTCAAGTTGTCGATGTTTTAGCTGAGAAGAAAACTAAGCTATCGGCTGATGAGTTAATTGGCCTGTTACGTAAGCTGACACCGCGTCTCTATTCTATTGCATCAAGCCAAGCAGAAGTAGATGAAGAAGTTCACTTGACGGTTGGTTTGGTTGAATACCAAAAAGGCGAAGAGTCTCGTTTAGGCGGAGCTTCTAGCTTCTTAGCTCAACGTCTTGAAGAGGGTGGTGAAGTGAAGGTGTTTGTTGAGAACAACAATAACTTCAAATTACCACAAGACGACAATACACCAATCATCATGGTCGGCCCGGGTACCGGTATCGCACCGTTCCGCAGTTTTGTTCAAGAGCGTGAAAACAATGATGCTGAAGGAAAAAGCTGGTTGTTCTTTGGTGACCGTACCTTTACTCAAGATTTCTTATACCAAGTTGAATGGCAAAAGTACCTCAAGTCTGGCGCGCTAACTAAGCTCGATGTTGCCTTTAGCCGTGACCAAAAAGAAAAGGTTTATGTTCAGGACCGTTTAATCGAACAAGCAGAGCAGGTGTGGCAATGGCTGCAAGAGGGCGCGTACCTCTATGTCTGTGGCGATGCGACTCGAATGGCTAAAGATGTTCATGAAGCGTTAGTTTCGATAGCGGAAAAGCATGGCAACCAGAGCCGCGAGCAAGCTGAACAATATATTAATGATTTACGTAAAGCGAAACGTTACCAAAGGGATGTGTACTAATGAGCAAGCAAGTAATAGAGCAAGAAGTGCTAGGTCAAGTACTTGGACCTTTGGCTGATAATGAGCGTCTTAAGCGTGAAAGTAATAACCTACGCGGTACGATTGAACAAGATCTCCAAGACCGCATAACAGGTGGCTTTACTGCTGATAACTTTCAGTTGATTCGTTTCCACGGTATGTATCAACAAGACGACCGTGATATTCGTAACGAACGTACCAAACAAAAACTCGAACCGTTACATAACGTCATGCTTCGTGCTCGTATGCCTGGTGGCATCATTACCCCTAAGCAGTGGTTGGCGATTGATAAGTTCGCAGACGAAAGTACCTCTTACGGTTCAATTCGTCTAACAACTCGTCAAACGTTTCAGTTCCACGGTGTCTTGAAGCCGAACATTAAGTTGATGCACCAAACGCTAAATAGCATTGGCATTGATTCAATTGCGACAGCGGGTGATGTAAACCGAAATGTTCTATGTACGACAAACCCGGTTGAATCTGAACTTCATCAAGAAGCTTACGAGTGGGCGAAAAAGATCAGTGAACATCTATTACCGAAGACTCGTGCTTATGCAGAAATCTGGTTAGATGGTGAAAAACTAGAAACAACGGATGAAGAACCTATCCTTGGTAGCAACTACCTACCGCGTAAGTTCAAGACGACGGTTGTCATTCCTCCGCAAAATGATGTGGACGTCCATGCTAACGATCTTAACTTTGTTGCTATTGCTGAAGACGGAAAGCTGGTGGGCTTTAATGTGTTAGTCGGTGGCGGTCTTGCTATGACACATGGTGATACCTCTACTTATGCACGTAAAGCTGACGACTTTGGTTTTGTGCCATTAGATAAAACGTTAGATGTAGCAGCGGCGGTGGTAACGACTCAGCGTGACTGGGGTAACCGTTCAAACCGTAAGAATGCAAAAACCAAATACACACTAGACCGTGTTGGTATTGATGTATTCAAAGCAGAAGTAGAAAAGCGTGCAGGCGTAGAATTTTCTGAAAGCCGTCCTTATGAGTTTACTGGCCGTGGTGATCGCATTGGTTGGGCGGAAGGCATTGATGGTAAGCACCACTTGGCGTTATTCATCGAGAATGGTCGTTTACTTGATTTTCCGGGTAAAGCTCTGAAAACAGGTGTTGCTGAAATAGCGAAGATCCACAAAGGTGACTTCCGCATGACTGCAAACCAAAACCTAATTGTTGCGGGTGTGTCGACGAGTCAAAAGGCCAAGATTGAAAAACTGGCGCGTCAATATGGCTTGATGGATGATGCTGTTTCAGAGCAACGTAAAAACTCAATGGCGTGTGTGGCTTTCCCAACATGTCCTTTAGCAATGGCAGAAGCTGAGCGCTTTCTTCCTGAGTTTGTAACGGATGTTGAAGACATTCTGAAAAAACATGGATTACCAGAAGAAGATAACATCATCCTTCGAATCACAGGTTGTCCAAACGGTTGTGGTCGTGCAATGTTGGCTGAGCTTGGTTTAGTCGGCAAGGCTCCGGGGCGTTACAACATGCACTTAGGTGGCAACAAAGCCGGAACTCGTATCCCTAAGATGTATAAAGAGAACATCACTTCAGCTCAGATCTTAGAAGAGATTGATTCGCTGGTGGGACGTTGGGCTACGGAACGTAACGACAATGAAGGGTTCGGTGATTTTACAATCCGAGCTGGCATCATCGAAGAGGTGATAATTTCAAAGAGGGATCTGCATGCATAATTCTGTCGCTTCAAAACTGAAGTTAGCAGAGCTACTCGCATTGACTAAGACGGAGCAAATACTTCGTCTTGGACAAATCAACGCAGAGTTAGAGCAGCTAACCGCATTAGAAAGAGTTAAGTGGGCTTTAGATAATTTAGAAGGGACACATGTTGTGTCTTCTAGTTTCGGAATCCAAGCAGCATTGATGTTGCACCTAGTGACCCAAGCAAAACCAGATATTCCGGTTATTTTGACTGACACAGGGTATCTATTTCCGGAGACCTATCGCTTTATTGATGAGTTAAGTCAGAAGTTGACTCTAAACCTTCAAGTCTTTCGCGCCCAACAGAGCCCTAATTGGCAAGAAGCGCAATATGGAAAACTTTGGGATCAAGGTATAGAAGGGATAGAGAAGTACAACAAGCTTAATAAAGTTGAACCGATGAGAAGAGCGTTGGATGAGCTCGAGGCTGGGACATGGTTTTCCGGTTTAAGAAGAGAGCAATCTCAATCGCGTGCAAATTTGCCAATCTTATCTATCCAAAATGGTGTGTTTAAATTTTTGCCGGTAATCGATTGGACGAATAAAGATGTTCACTATTACCTAGAAGAGCATGGTCTCGGTTATCACCCGCTTCGAGAGCAGGGTTACCTTTCTGTTGGAGATACACATACAACTAAGAAGTGGGAACCGGGTATGACTGAAGAGGAAACTCGTTTTAATGGGTTGAAACGCGAATGTGGTCTCCATGAAGATGATGGAGAGCAATATGGTTCTGGGATTTAGACTCGTTGCCATTTAAAAAGCTGCCATGAGGCAGCTTTTTTGTTTTCTAGGATGAAAATCAGAGCAATTGTGGATAAGTCTGTGGTTATTTTGTAAGTACTCTGTAGTTAAACTTGCACAAATAAGGCTTTGAGTGTTTATTCGCCATGTAATAGTTATTTTTGCATCTTTCTTTAATAAACACTTGCCAATGTGATGAACATCTCTATAATGCCGCCTCACTGACACGGCAGACGCCACAAGGCTTCAGCGAGAAATGTTAGTAAGGCAACTAG